>NZ_JAMPPR010000004.1:0-193945 GCF_028481645.1 Providencia sp. PROV141
GAAGCCGCGATTATGGAAAATATGCCATTAATTACTCGAGGAAGAACCGTCATTAGCATTGCTCATCGGCTAAATACAATTATGCACGCAGATAGGATATGTGTGATTTGCCAAGGAGAAGTACACGAGATAGATACCCACGAAAACCTACTCAAATCAAATGGTTTATATGCCAATTTATGGCGCCAGCAGACGCAATAATTTGAATAAAAAAGCATCACGCTTATAGCAAGTGGTGCTTTTTTACCAAAAGCGCTCATTTTACAATCAATTAAACCCAATCATCATAGATGAAGCTATAGCACAAGGGGATTAGCTAGGGTATCATGGCGCGCTGAATTACTGGCACACCCTTTTAGCAGTTATAGACATGGCAAAAGAACAAACGGATCGAACGACACTAGATTTGTTCGCTGAGGAACGAAGGCCTGGGCGACCTAAAACAAGCCCGCTATCACGGGATGAACAACTGAGGATCAACAAACGCAACCAACTGAAACGAGATAAAGTGAAGGGATTGCGCAGAGTTGAATTGAAACTGAACGAAGACGCTGTCGCGGTATTGAATCAGTTAGCTGAAGATAAAAATATAAGCCGTAGTGAATTGATCGAAGAAATTTTGATGTCACAACTTGAACATGTTGATACATCAATACTCAAGTAACGTTATCTTGATAAATCACACAAATTTGACAGACTTAGCAACATTTTTTCGCCAGAATAAGGCGTAATATTCTATCTATTTTCGTTCTAAACGGGCTATAGAAGGCGAGTTTTCACCTCTAGCTCTCTTAGAAAAACAAGAGGTTAATCACTTTATGGCAGTCATAGGCATTTTCTTCGGAAGTGACACAGGTAACACAGAAAATATTGCCAAAATGATCCAAGAAAGATTAGGCAAAGATGTAGCAGAAGTTCACGATATCGCGAAATGTAGCAAAGAAGATATTGAAGCTTTTGACATTCTACTTCTTGGTATTCCAACTTGGTATTATGGTGAAGCCCAATGTGACTGGGATGATTTCTTCCCTACTCTCGAAGAGATTGATTTCGAAGGTAAACTTGTCGCCTTATTTGGTTGTGGAGACCAAGAAGACTACGCTGAATATTTCTGTGATGCTATGGGTACGATCCGCGATATTATCGAACCACGTGGTGCTGTTATTGTTGGTCATTGGCCAACAGAAGGTTATCACTTTGAAGTATCCAAAGGCATGGCAGATGACAACCATTTTATTGGTTTAGCTATTGATGAAGATCGTCAACCTGAGCTAACTGATGAACGTGTTGATGCATGGGTAAAACAAATCTCTGAAGAAATGTCTTTAGCTGAAATTTTAGGCTGATAGACTGCATAAAGAACCCTTACCCATAGATTACACCACTGTCTTACACAAAATGAACCCCCTAAGCCAGTGGCGTAGTCTAAAATAACCGATAAGGTATCCTAATAGGATAGGTTCTCAAGAGATTATCAAAATAATGAGACAATGCATGGTTTCTATTTTTATTTTCCATGCCTATAATTGTAAATCAGTTTAGAAGACAACTGTATTGATGTTAAAAATGTCTCATTATTGTTAAATTTATGATTTAAGATACAGGACAAACCCGCATGACAGACAACAATAAAGCATTGAAAAATGCTGGACTCAAAGTCACTCTTCCAAGATTAAAAATTTTGGAAGTACTTCAAGAGCCTGAGTGCCACCACGTCAGTGCGGAAGATCTCTATAAAAAGCTGATCGATATGGGTGAAGAGATCGGGTTAGCAACTGTATACCGCGTGTTAAACCAGTTTGATGATGCCGGTATCGTAACCCGTCACAACTTCGAGGGTGGTAAATCTGTATTCGAACTAACTCAGCAACATCACCATGACCATTTAATCTGTTTAGATTGTGGAAAAGTGATTGAGTTTACTGATGAATCCATTGAAACCCGCCAAAAGAATATCGCTGCTCGCCATGGCATTAAACTATCTAACCATAGTTTATATCTATATGGTCATTGCGCAGATGGTGATTGCCGTGACAATGCTGACGCACACGAAGCAAAAGAGTAATAGTATTCAACCATCGTCGATGAAACGTCATGGTTAAAAATGCCAAAACCCTGATAATACAATTTTATCAGGGTTTTTTATTTTAAGTATTGATATTAGCTTTTTTTACTCGATGAGTGATAATTGCTAGTAAATAACTTAAACACTATTATTTATCACTGTATTTTAGCAATAATGCAAGATTTTTATAAAAACTATAATAGTTGCAATTCAAATTAAAACCCTTATATTATTTCAGAGATAAATATATTCCGTTATCTAAAATAATACTTTACATATCAAAGTGGTATATAAATAACATCATAGATGATTCCAAACACTTCATACTATTTAAAATTATTTAATTACCTTACTATAATTTCAACTCCATATTAGAGAGTTAATGATTCAAATGTAGTCATAATGTTAAATCATAATTTAAATGCGTAATTACATTTATTGACTAAACTAATTGAGTACTTTAGTAATTTGTAAGAGATTAACTGATGAAAAAAACCTATCTTTTTCTCAATACAAGTTTTTTCTTCTGGTTTCTTACTTTAATAGGGTGGTTTTTTAGCTATTCAGCTATCACCTTATTTTCGTTTGTATTATCAATATTGTTCTTGATCGTATACTTCAATCAAAAAAAGGTAAGTAAAATGTTCACCAAAAGACAAAACAAGCCCGCGCCTACAGCGACGCCCCCTTCTATAAGTGATGAGCCTGAAGTGATTGCAAAAATAGAAGAACAAATAACACTGTCAACTCCGACTATTAGTGAAGAAAAATCGAATACGATTATCTCTAGGGACGTTATTTTTGAAGGAAATATTACATCTAATGAGCAAGTGCATATCTATGGGAAAGTCATTGGAAATATAACAGGAAAAGAAAATACGGTTAAAGTTATGTTAAACGGCCAAGTCACAGGAAATATCACCTGCAAGGAACTGGTGGTTAATGGTCGTATTGAAGGTGAATGCATATCTGATACTATTTGTATTGAAAATAATGGAGAAATCCACGGTACTATTCATTACAGTAGTTTATCAATTAAAAAAGGAGGGATTTTATCTGGCCAAGCACAAATTAAAAACCCACCCCATCAATCAGAAAAAGTTACCATATTAAAAGATAAATTAAAACAAGACCCCCTTATACTCAATGAAAGCGTAAATACCGTATCCTTGTAATCAAAAATAAAATAAGGGTTTATTCTTGTCTTAATATTCTATTCAATATTAAAAATATATGGTAAGTCCTTTGGTTATCAGGGGAAATGACTGCTATGGTTTCTTTATAGCAGTCATTGCAACTAAAAGATTTTACAAATTAGAATACCGTAAATGGCATCATCACCATAAACTTAATATCTTTTTCATCTTGGAAGATATTTCCGTAACCACCGCCATAGCTCGGAATATCTGTATGGTTATCATACTTGGTAAAATGCAGTTTAAATAGCGTATCTTTTGCTCGACCTGATTGTACGGTATACAAAATATCAAAGTTCCATGCGCTTTCTTTTAAGCGTACATCTTGAGCATATTGACTATTTGTACTTGGCTTAGCATCCCATCCATAAATATATGAGGTTCCGACCTTCCATCCTGCTAAGTCCCAATTTTTTAAATCATACATGACACCGGCCATAACTGCTTTTTCATTATTAGCATTCCAGTCCGAGCGGCCATCCCACCAAATGTCCATACGACCGTTTGATGTTGCCCAACCGGGGGTCATACGCTGTAGAAAATAGCCTTGATTACCTTTGGCTTTTACATAGGTTCCTTCTAATTTAAAATCAAACTCATCGTAGGTGTAGCCGAGTGTCATCGCTTGCAACCAAGCTAAACCGTCATAAACATCGTTAACGCCTCCGTCTGAAACCTTATCTTTTGCACCATAAAATTGATAAGACATACGTAAGTCATGGTCAATAACTGGAACAGCATAGGAAACCTTAGCAAAATATTGATCCATATAGCTTTTAGCTTGCCCATATGCCCCTTCTAGGACTAAATTATTTTTAAAGTCATATTTAAAGCCAATTGAGTGTAAATAGCTGATCCCAGTTTCGCCATCCGCTTCACGAAAGTCATACATAGTGCGATACCAAGGAGCCTTATAGCGGTCGGTCCACATATAGGACATACTAAGTTCACCATTTTGCTCAAAATCAAACACCCCGCCTATCTCTAACCCTCGGTATGTACCGGGCATATAGCTCCAGTGGGATGCGAGTAAAGTTTGACCAGTAGGTTGAATATAGCCGCCTCTACCCCAGAAAGGGCCATATTTCAATTTTGCAGCAGCCTTATAAAAAGTCACACCACTGCGATCCCCTGTCCATTTTTCATCCCAACGTGATTTCGCATCGCTAAAGCCGATTTCATTGGGTGCAGCTGGGCCACTATTTGATAACTCAATAGCGGTAAAACCCGCTAAATCTAGCCCGATGATGTCCTGAAAATAACCGGATGAGAAATCAAGACTGGCATTAAATGTTGAGTGTTTAAGATTATCCGCATACTTTTTATATTTATCACTATTTGGGTCTAAATCTTTACGTGAACGATCGCGTTGCCAGTAGTAAAGGCCACCTGTAAGTTTTGAATCTTCAATAAATTGCTCCGCATGCATGATTGGTTGGTAACCAATAGGAAGCATTGCTATTGCAATTTTTAAGACGAGCAATTTCCTGCCAGTATTGACATTTTTATTAACCATTCTTGTATTCCTCTAATATTTTTTAATTTTATTTTTCGGCCGAAATACGATTTAACTTTCCATTTAAATCTAAATATTCACAATGAGTTATATCTCTTGCGATGTATTTAGCCTATTTTTTGCAACGCGAATTATCAACACAGATACAGGCTTTGTTGCCAAAATATGATCAACGGCACATTAATTTTAATTAACTGTCATTATCACCGATGATGACCTTGCTAAAAATAAAAAGTAATTGATTGATAAATATAAAAAATATGCATGGGATACGTATAAGGAAGTGTTTAAGAAAAAATCAATAAATTAACTAATTGTTCCTTAATTTCGTCTATTTTGCAGGAATTCGCTAAGTTCTATCACCACATTGACCTAATTGCCTTAAAATAGATCAGATTGCTGAGTCAAATAATTAGGATAAATGTTGTTATGCTGAAAAATAACATACACAGCTATAAAATTTATCAACAAATAATCAAATAAAATGTACAGCATTAATAAGAAAAGCACCGCATTATCATTTGCTATTATGAATTCTCCTTTTCAATATAAAGAGTTCGTAAATGAAAATAGACTTAACAGGCAAACGCGCATTAGTCAGTGCATCAACAGCTGGAATTGGTTATGCAATTGCTAAAGGCCTCGCGAATTGTGGCGCAGAAGTTTTGATTAATGGCCGTAACGATATACGCGTTAATGATGCCGTTTCTCGCTTGAAAAAAGAATTACCCAACGCCAAAGTGTTTCCTGCTATTGCAGATGTCAGTGATGCGAAAAGCGTTGATAAACTACTTAGCGAAATCAGTGAAATTGATATTTTAGTTAATAACGCAGGTATCTATGGGCCAGAAGATTTCTACACAATGGATGATGCAAGCTGGGATAGCTACTGGCAAACAAATGTGATGTCCGCTGTGCGTTTATCCAGAGCACTTCTCCCTGCGATGGTGAAAAAAGGTTGGGGTCGAGTGGTCTTTATTTCGTCGGAATCGGCACGTAATATCCCTGCGGATATGATCCACTATGGCGTGACTAAAACAGCAATGCTCTCCCTTTCTCGGGGGCTCGCTAAATCTGTTGCGGGCAGTGGTGTTACTGTAAACAGTGTCTTGCCAGGGCCAACACTGTCTGATGGCTTTGCCAATATGATGGAGGATGAAGCCGCGAGAACTGGGAAGTCGATTGAAACCCTAGCAAAAGAGTTTGTAATGGCCCACCGCCCAAGCTCTGTAATCCAACGTGCAGCGACTGTCGAAGAGGTCGCGAATATGGTAGTTTATACCTGTTCTAAACAAGCCTCAGCGACTTCCGGTGCAGCCTTACGTGTTGATGGTGGCGTTATCGATGACATTGTGTAATTCGAGCATTCAATAATATTGCCTTATTGTCACAGCAAAACTAACGGGGTACAGGCTACTGCACCCCGCTGTATGAAATAAATACTTGTTTTGATAATTAATATTTTTCGAATAATGCCTGAATTTGCTGAGGATCTTTAGTCTGAGTTAAAGCCAATTGCAGCAATACACGCGCTTTTTGCGGATTTAACCTTTCTGAAGCAACAAAACCATATAAATTATCATCCACTTCGGCATTTCTTGTCGTATACCCTGTTGGTACACGGCTTGAGCGAACGACCACAACGTCTTCTTTCGCTGCTTTTGCTAAAGCGTCAAATACTGTTTTATACATATTACCGTTACCCACACCTGCGCTTACAATTCCTTCAACCCCTTCTTCTCTCAAGGCTTTCACAGGTGCTGCTGATGCATTGGCATAATTATAAACGATACCTACCGCAGGGAGCTTTTCAAGTTTGCTGATGTCAAATGCCGCTTTGTCACCGCGTGGTTGTGGTGCTTGGAAATAGGTGACTTTACCATCATGAATAAAGCCTTCTGCTCCACTATTAACGGCATCAAACGCTTGTACTTCAGTGGTGCTCATTTTCATCACATTACGGCCTTGAACGACTTTATCGTTCATTGCCATCAAAACACCGCGCTCTCCGGCTGACTTATCTGCCGCTAACACAACTGCATTATATAGATTTAGAGGACCGTCAGCGCCTAAAGCCGTTGAAGGGCGCATTGCGCCAACTAAAACAATGGGCTTTTTACATTGCGTGGTTAAATCAAGGAAAAATGCCGTTTCTTCTAAAGTATCAGTACCATGAGTGATGACAAAACCATCTGTTTTATCACAATCTTGGTTAATTTTTTTCGCGAGGGTCAGCCAAACTTGGTCATTCATATCTTGCGAACCAATATTCACCAATTGCTCACCGCTTAAATTGGCAATTTTTTTGGTTTCTGGCACCGCATTAATTAAAGCATCAATCCCTACTTTACCCGCTTGGTAACTGGAGGATGTGGCTGAATCCCCACCACCTGCTATCGTTCCTCCTGTCGCCAATACTGTAATATTCGGTTGAGCGATAGCGGATACGGCAAACAGTGAAACCAATGTCGCCAAAAGCGCTTTATTTCTGTTTTTCATCCTATTTTCCTTTCATTAATAAACTTCGGTTATTATGTGGAATTGTGCTGAATTTTATGTGACCTATACAATTATTTTAGGATAAATAATGAATTTTAAGATGATTTATCTATGAATGAATAAAAAGCGTGAGGCTTGCAGCAAAAATCCGTATCATAGCCCGTTTGAAACACTCTATTCACAAGTGACTGACAATGAGCCAAACTTTTATTCCCGGCAAAGATGCCGCTCTTGAAGATTCCATCGATGCATTTCAATCCAAATTAAAGAAATTAGGCTTTGATATTGAAGAAGCCTCTTGGTTAAACCCTGTACCTAACGTTTGGTCTGTACATATCCGTGATAAAGCGTGCCCACTTTGCTTTACTAATGGTAAAGGGGCGAGCAAGAAAGCTGCATTAGCCTCAGCGCTTGGTGAGTATTTTGAGCGTTTATCAACGAATTACTTCTTTGCGGATTTCTACCTCGGTAAATCTATTGCTGAAGGGGATTTTGTCCACTACCCTAATGAAAAATGGTTCCCATTAACCGAAGATGATAGCTTACCTGAAGGGTTATTAGACAATCGTTTGATTAAGTTTTATGACCCCGACAACGCCTTAGCCGCAAGCCAATTAATTGACTTGCAATCTGGCAATGAAGAACGCGGTATTTGTGCACTGCCATTTACCCGTCAATCAGACAACCAAACCGTATATATTCCAATGAATATTGTTGGCAACCTCTATGTTTCTAACGGAATGTCTGCGGGCAATACAGCCAACGAAGCTCGTGTACAAGGCCTTTCCGAAGTCTTTGAACGCTTTGTAAAAAATAAAATCATTGCTGAAAGTATTAGCCTACCGGCTATCCCTGCAGACGTCATGGCACGCTACCCTGCGGTAGTTGAAGCGGTTGAAACCTTAGAAAAAGAAGGTTTTCCAATTTTCTGTTATGACGCATCACTCGGTGGCCAGTACCCTGTGATTTGTGTGGTGTTGTTTAATCCACAAAATGGGACTTGTTTTGCCTCATTTGGGGCTCACCCTGACTTTGGTGTTGCCCTTGAGCGTACCGTCACGGAATTACTGCAAGGTCGTGGCTTAAAAGACCTCGATGTGTTTAATGCACCGACCTTTGATGACGAAGAAGTGGCAGAGCACACGAATCTTGAAACTCACTTTATTGATTCAAGCGGTTTAATTAGCTGGGATCTGTTTAAAGATGATGCCGATTATGCCTTTGCAGATTGGAGCTTTAAAGGTACAACTCAAGAAGAGTTTGCAACACTTATCAGTATTTTCAATACATTAGATGCTGAAGTCTATATTGCAGATTATAACCACTTGGGTGTCTACGCTTGCCGTATTTTAGTCCCAGGAATGTCTGATATTTACCCAGTTGAAGACTTACATATCGCCAATAACGCGATGGGCGCTTATTTACGTGACACCATTATCAACCTACCTGATAGCCAATGGGAAAAACAGGACTATCTTGCCCTTATCGAGCAATTAGATGACGACGGTTTAGATGATTTTACCCGTGTTCGTGAATTACTTGGTTTGGCAGTAGGTAAAGACAATGGGTGGAGTAACCTGCGTATTGGTGAGCTAAAATCCATGTTGGCACTCGCGGGTGGTGATCTTGAACAAGCACTTGCTTGGGTTGAATGGACACAAGACTTCAATAGCTCAGTATTTACTGCTGAGCGCGCAAATTATTATCGTTGCTTGCAAACCCTGTTGTTGTTATCTCAAGAAGAAGAACGTGACCCTGCGCAATACTACAACGCATTTGTGCATATGTATGGGCAAGAGGCAGTAGATGCTGCATCAGCCGCTATCGCTGGGGAATCATGCTTCTATGGCTTGTGGTCTATCGACGAAGAACTTAAAGCACTTCCTGCGCATCAAGCCTTGCTGGCAGCTTATGAAAAGCTGCAAAAAGCAAAGCGTGATAATGCATAATGTGAATTAAATCGTTGACGGGGAACTTGCCCCGTCAACATTTTTACATTTATTGGTTTATATTAATTATAAATCCAATGACCGTTTCCATAATAAGAAATCAAACTGTTCTAGGCGATCCGCTTGGACCTGATAATCACCGCTTGCCGTATCAATTACCCGTTCAAATAGCCCTTTACTGATTGTCGGTAATGGAACCCCATCAATAATTGGCCCGCAATCATAATCAATTATGTCTGATAGACGCTCAGCAATGGCACTATTCGTCGATATTTTTAAAACAGGTACAATCGGGTTCCCTGTAGGAGTGCCAAGCCCTGTTGAGAAAATAACCACATTACACCCTGCAGCAACAAGTCCTGTGACTGCATCAACATCATTACCTGGCGTACAAACTAAGGATAACCCACTGTCAGGCATAGGCTCTGCATAGTCACACACTGCACTAATCGGTGAAGTTCCGCTTTTTTTAGCCGCTCCAGTCGATTTAATCGCATCGGTTATTAGCCCGTCTGCAATATTGCCGGGGCTTGGGTTATCGGCAATGGTAGTATTAAAGAAATTCGCTGTTTTTTCATAACGTTCCATCAAATCTAAGAATTTTTTCTTATCCTCAAAAGAGACACACCGTTTCACCATATCCCCTTCTGCACCACACAATTCAGGGAATTCAGCTAACCCTGATGCGCCCCCCAAAGTCACTAGCCAATCAGAAACTAGCCCCATCGCAGGGTTACCCGAGATCCCTGAAAAACCGTCAGAAGCGCCACATTTCACACCGAGTTTTAAATGAGACAACGGAACATCCACACGAGATTGCGGTATGACGGCCTTCATGCACTCATAGGTTTGCTTCAACGCTGTTTGCATCATTTCTTCTTCGCTACTCCACTCTTGCTGGCGAAAGTAAAGTGCAGGTTTAGCAAAATTGGGGTTACGAGCAGCAAGTGACTCTTTAAACATTTTACGCTGTGCTTTTTCACAGCCCAAACTGAATACCGTAATACCGATGACATTAGGGTGGTCCGCATAAGCAGCAAGCACATCACACATCGTTTTACTGTCAGAGGTCGCTCCACCACAACCACTCGTGACCGTAATACAACGGACACCTTCTATATGTGGGAATAATTTAGGTTTTGCAGTTCCCCCTTGCTCCCCTGCGGTTAAATCCAACGCAAAGTTTTTCAAACTATTGTTGGTATAACCTAATGCTTCATTTAAGGCATCTGTAAGTTTTATTACATTGCGGTTTTCACAAAATACCAATGGAAAAATTAACCAGTAATTTGCGGTTCCCACTCGCCCATCCTCACGTACATAGCCTTTAAATGTGCGTCCTTGATATGTAGATACATCAGGTGCATTCCACTCGTACGGTGCGTCTTGTTCTAAAGAAACTGGGGCTGCATAGTGGCGAATATTATCGACTGTGATAACTTCACCTTTTGCAATTGGCTTTGTTGCTTTTCCTACTGCTGTGCCATACATAGAAACAATGCCATCAACGGGTATCGCTTCCATGGCAAATTTATGCTTTGCTTTAACATCAGTCACGAGGGTCACGTCTTCACTTCCCCAGTGGTAAATATCCCCTGCTTGCAGGTCTTTTAAGGCAACAATTAGGTTGTCGCTCTCATCAATTTTGAGAATTTTTTGCATGTCACACCTTCCTAAAAATTGTCATTAGTTAGATGACAATGCGTTGAGATTCTTGTTATGTGTGTTTTTTTTAAGTAATGCGATTAAGACGGCACAACCTACTGTGATCACCGCTAATGTCACGATACCCGCAGTATTGCTATTCATCATTTTATCGACTTCCACGCGAATGATTGGTGCGAGGAATGAACAAAATGCCCCCATGGTGGTACAGAAACCAATTCCTGCTGCTAGTGCAGGGCCGCTTAATAACTGAGGAGGAAACGTCCAAAACACTGGTTGAACGGATAAAAAACCAACAGCACTTAAACATAATGCTGCAATAGCAAAAACAGGGCTCGCAAATGCTGACAATGCCAAACCTAATGCTGCGGCTAACATACACAGTACTGAAATTTCGATACGACGAGTTGGATGGCGGTCAGCAAAGCGAGGAATGTAATACACTCCGAATGCAGAACAAGCCCAAGGTATGGCAGCAACTAAGGATTGTTTAAAGCCTAAACTTTCTCCCATTAAGGACGCAACTTGGGAAGGCAGAAAGAACATCAAACCGTATACTGAAATTTGAATCGTGCCGTAAATCAGTGCAAGGTGCCAAACTTTGATATTTTTTAGTGCAGATAATACCGATGTGGTTTCAGTTTTTGCATTTTCTTTGGCTAATTGCTCAGTTAGCGCTTTTTTCTCTTCTTCGGTTAAAAAACGGGCTTTTTCAGGGCTATCATCCAAATAAAAGAAAGCAAAAATACCAATCACAACGGCAGGAAGTCCTTCAATGACAAACATCCAGAACCAACCCGGCCGACCTAACCAGCCATGCAATTCCAGTAACGCACCTGATAATGGCGAGCCCAATGTCAATGCCAAAGGTACACCTAGAACAAAGATCCCAATTACAGACCCACGTACATTATTGGGAAAATAAATTGAGGCTAGTAATAGAATTCCTGGATAAAAACCAGCTTCCCCAAGTCCCAACAAGAAACGCAAAACAATAAATTGCGTTTCATTGGTGACAAAACCGGTCATTGCCGACAGAACGCCCCAAATTACCGTAGTAATACTCAGCCACTTTTGTGCACCAATTTTGTTTAAAATTAAGTTAGCGGGAATACCAAATAATGCATATGCCGCAAAGAAAATACCGGCACCAAAAGCAAACGCAGAATCAGATAAACCAATGTCGACTTGCATTGCATCTTTCGCAAACCCCACATTGACTCGGTCAATAAATGCAACAAAATACAAAATAAACATCAGGGGTACTAAACGTTTCCACGATTTGGCTATCGCAGAATTTAAAACAGGATTGTTATAAGCTTTAGTGGTCGCCATGATATTTTTCCCTGTTGGTAAGATGTTCTATTGTGTTTGATTTAGGAAAGGTCAGAGCGGTGAATCAGCAAGGGTTAACAACTGCTGAAGTTGCTCAATCTGTATATTGTTCAACCCAATAAATGGTGCTGTACAATAGTCTGAATTAACCACACCTTTTAGCTGCAACGCTTTCTTAAAGGTTGGGATAAATGGTGCATTGACACCATATATAGCCATCAATTGGTCTACTCGTTGCTGGTGTTTTGCCACTAATGCTAAATCACCTTGGGTAAACGCCTGCATCCACGATGCAAAAAATTGCGGCACAATATTTGAAAGCCCACCAATGCACCCATTTCCCCCCGATAACACCACATGAGCAAAGTTATTATCGTAACCTGCGTATACCTCAAAATGGGGCAAGCGTGATTTCACCGTTTCAATCACCTGGGCGGTATGAGTCGTGTCAGGAATGGTATCTTTCAATCCGATGATATTGGGATATTTATCCGCTAAACGCAGGCAAACATCCGGGGAGACAGAATAACCTGTTCGTTCAGGAAAGTTATAAATGAAAATGTTAGCAGATGTTTTTGCTGCTATCGTACTGTAAAAACGGAAAACACCTTCATCATCTAGCGGGAAATAATATGGGCTAATGATCATCACCCCATCGATTCCTTTTTCATATGCATAGTTAGCCAATTCAATCGATTCTTCCACATCAAGGCGGCTTGCCCCTGCATAAACACGCATTTCCTCCTTTGGATAACGACCACATAGGTCGATTAATGTTTTTGAGCTCTGCATATTGAGCGCAAAAAACTCCCCCGTGCTTCCCATAGCGACAAAACCGGAAACTTTGCCCTTCAATGAGTCATAAACACGTATATTTTGTTCTATATCCACTCGACCTTTGTCATCAAAGATGGTCACTACTGGAGTGATATAACGACTTTCCATACTGATAATCTCCTCATAAACTTCTTGTTCATATATACAAACTTCATTCATAAATAAAAACAAATAACAAGAAATCATGAATCATTGATTGAGTCAAATTCATCCAATTCATATAAAAATTTTATGTAATGATTTGATTAAAAAGGTATTTGAAGGGATTAAATGGCCATAAAGCTAACTAAAGAATACTTTTTTATTACTAAATTTTGAGCAAGGTCACGCCTTTTGGATGACTTCACCCATTATTAAGAATGACCAATTTGAGATTAAACGTATTCCTGAGATGATTTACATAGTGATATTTTAAACCTAGAATAGCGACAAAATTAATCAGGGAGGTGGTTTAATGTCTACGGGGCACATGCCGACAATTCGGGTATTAGAAATACTGCAAGTTTTATCGGCTGAAAATACTGGGCTTTCTTTGACGCAACTTTCTGATAAAACACAAATATTAAAAGGGACGATTTATCCTATCTTAAAAACATTGGTTGAACATCGATATATTAATTACGATGATAATAGCCAGTTATATTATTTAGGTATCGCCTGCTCGCTTCTTTCCCGCTCATTTTTCGAAAAATCCTATTGGCTAAAAATGGTTCATCGGGAAATGGTACATATTGTTGATGAATGCAATGAAGTGTGCCAAATGGGGATTTTAGACGGTGCTAATGTGTTATACATTGATAAAGTTCAATCGGCGCAAAAGGTCCAATTAATCTCTAATATCGGCACTCGTTTGCCTGCGATTTACTCAGCACTGGGTAAAGCCATGATTTTTAACTACAGTGATCAGCAAATTTCCGAGCTTTATCCTTCGGGTTTTACGCCATTAACCCAATACAGTGTGCAAACGTTGGCTGAACTGCGCCTGCAGCTTAACGCGGTTCGCGAAAAGAGTTATGCAGTTGATAATAAAGAAATTGATGAAGAAACCATTTGTTATGCTGTCTCATTACGACAACGCAATAACATCATTGCGGCAATCAGTGTGTCTATCCCAACCTTCCGCATCGATGAACCCAAAGTGAACCAAGTCATCAAAACGCTCTTAACAAGCCGAGAACGTATTGAGCAAGAACTAAACACTCTTGAAAATATTGAATTTTATACCTAGTTACAACGTTAAAAGCTGATTATCTTATTAAGATATATCACTTTAATTCATCGATTAATTTATATTAATCTTTTATTATTTGCATAATTGTTAGATAAATATTGCAAAAATACGGTTTGGCTAAGGAATATATATCGGAATCCCCCCTGATTAACTAGGGCATTATGCAAACATAAGTTAAATTATATGCCAAAGAGATCATATTCATCTTAAATAGTTAACATTTACGCGTATATTTTTACTTATTTTGCTGGCCAAAACTGACCTTATAAAAATTTTATATAAATTTTAAAAAATATTTAATCCTTATTTATCATGTAGATACATCGAAATTTAACATTAAATTAACCAACTTCACCACTCTCTCTAGAGAGTTCATGATCCATATCAAATTTATCAATTCTTCCCTTTGTTACTATTATTGCGTGCTATAATTAATCAACTTTGTAAGAGAGTGTTGGTATGAAAGCTGACAACCCTTTTAATTTATTGCCACCAGCTGTAATGGCGCAAGTCGCAGATGATGCCTCTGTTTATAAGGCAAATAAACATCCTGCAATTACTTACTTGTCAGCATTCACTGCCGGTATTTTTATCTCTATCGCATTTGTATTCTATATCACGGCAACAACCGGGGCAGCTGAAGCGCCTTATGGTTTCACTAAACTTATTGGCGGGATTTGTTTCTCCTTAGGTCTGATGTTAGTGGTTGTATGTGGTGCAGACCTTTTCACCTCCACCGTACTCACTATCGTCTCAAAAGCCACAGGTAGAATCACTTGGGGGCAAATGTTCCTCAACTGGTTTAATGTCTATATTGGTAACTTAATTGGTGCGCTGTTCTTTGTTGCACTGATTTGGTTTGCAGGACAATACACCGCAGCCAATGGCCAATGGGGATTAAATGTCTTACAAACCACCAGCCATAAATTACACCATACCTTTATTGAAGCGGTTGCATTAGGAATTTTAGCAAACTTAATGGTTTGCCTTGCGGTTTGGATGAGTTACTCCGGCCGTAGTTTAACTGATAAACTGGTCGTTCTAGTGTTACCTGTCGCGATGTTTGTGGCGAGCGGTTTTGAGCATAGTATTGCAAACATGTTCATGATCCCATTAGGTATTATGATTAAAGAGTTTGCACCTGCTGAATATTGGTCTCAAATAAATATGTCTCCTGATCAATTTTCACACCTAACAGTCGGTAACTTTATTACAGATAACTTAATTCCAGTTACTATCGGAAATATTATTGGCGGCGCGATTTTAGTCGGCCTCATTTATTGGTTTATGCATTTACGTAGTGGCCAAAAACATTAATAGCCACTGACACACACTAAAAGATTTATTAAGATCCCTAAAAGATCCATTGTTAAAAGGTAAAAGTATCATGTCCGAGTTAAATGAAAAATTCGCTTTAGCATGGCAAGGTTTTAACCAAGGTGACTGGCAGAATAACGTCAACGTACGTGACTTCATCCAGAAAAACTACACTCCATATGAAGGTGATGAATCTTTCTTAGCAGACTCTACTCCAGCAACTGACTCGCTGTGGGATAAAGTCATGGAAGGGATCAAAATCGAAAACCGCACTCATGCGCCTGTTGATTTTGACACAGATGTCGCTTCAACCATCACTTCCCATGATGCAGGTTACATTACTAAAGAATTAGAAAAAATCGTTGGTTTACAAACTGATGCACCTCTGAAGCGTGGTCTTATCCCATTCGGTGGTATCAAAATGGTTGAAGGCTCGTGCAAAGCTTACGACCGTACTTTAGACCCAGAAATCAAAAAAATCTTCACTGAATACCGTAAAACTCACAACCAAGGTGTTTTCGACGTTTACACGCCAGACATCTTAAAATGCCGTAAATCAGGTATCTTAACAGGTCTGCCTGATGCGTATGGTCGTGGTCGTATCATCGGTGACTACCGTCGTGTTGCTCTGTACGGTATTGATTTCCTGATGAAAGACAAATTTAACCAATTCACCTCTTTGCAAGAAAGATTAGAAAAAGGTGAAGACTTACAAATGACTATCCAACTGCGCGAAGAAATTGCTGAACAGCACCGTGCATTGGGTCAAATGAAAGAAATGGCTGCAAAATATGGTTACGATATTTCTGCACCAGCAACAAACGCACAAGAAGCAGTACAGTGGACTTACTTCGGTTACTTAGCCGCTGTTAAATCACAAAACGGTGCTGCAATGTCGTTTGGTCGTGTTTCTACCTTCTTAGACGTGTATATCCAACGTGACTTAGAAGCAGGTAAAATTACCGAACAACAAGCGCAAGAATTAATTGACCACTTAGTCATGAAACTGCGTATGGTACGTTTCTTACGTACTCCTGAATACGATGAACTGTTCTCTGGTGACCCAATCTGGGCAACTGAGTCATTAGCAGGTATGGGCCTTGATGGTCGTACTTTAGTAACGAAAAGCACATTCCGTTTCCTGAACACACTGTATACCATGGGCCCATCTCCTGAGCCAAACATGACTATCCTGTGGTCAGAAAAACTGCCAATGAATTTCAAAAAATTCGCGGCTAAAGTGTCTATCGATACCTCATCAGTTCAGTATGAAAATGATGACCTGATGCGCCCAGACTTCGATAACGATGACTACGCAATCGCATGTTGCGTCAGCCCAATGATTGTTGGTAAACAAATGCAGTTCTTCGGTGCTCGCGCAAACTTAGCGAAAACCATGCTGTATACCATCAACGGTGGTGTTGATGAAAAACTGAAAATGCAAGTGGGTCCTAAACATGCACCAATCATGGACGAAGTCTTAGATTTCGATACTGTGATGAACCAAATGGACCACTTCATGGATTGGTTAGCAACTCAGTATGTCACAGCACTGAACTGCATCCACTTCATGCACGATAAATACAGCTATGAAGCTTCACTGATGGCGTTACATGACCGTGATGTATATCGCACCATGGCTTGTGGTATCGCGGGTCTATCTGTTGCTGCTGACTCACTGTCTGCAATCAAATATGCGAAAGTTAAACCTATTCGTGATGAAGATGGTATTGCTGTCGACTTCGAAATCGAAGGTGAATACCCACAATTTGGTAACAACGACTCTCGTGTAGATGATATCGCGTGTGACTTAGTTGAACGTTTCATGAAGAAAATTCAGAAACTGCCTACTTACCGTAACGCAGTACCAACTCAGTCAATCCTGACCATCACATCTAACGTTGTGTATGGTAAGAAAACAGGTAACACACCAGATGGTCGTCGTGCAGGTGCTCCATTCGGACCAGGTGCAAACCCAATGCACGGTCGTGACCAAAAAGGTGCAGTAGCTTCACTGACTTCTGTTGCTAAACTGCCATTTGCTTACGCGAAAGATGGTATTTCTTATACCTTCTCTATCGTACCAAATGCGTTAGGTAAAGATGACGACGTTCGTAAAACCAACTTAGCAGGCTTGATGGATGGTTACTTCCACCACGAAGCGTCTATCGAAGGTGGTCAACACTTAAACGTTAACGTTATGAATCGTGAAATGCTGTTAGAAGCAATGGAAAACCCAGAGAAATATCCACAGCTGACTATCCGTGTATCGGGTTATGCTGTACGTTTCAACTCACTGACTAAAGAACAACAGCAAGACGTTATTACTCGTACTTTCACAAGCACAATGTAATAATTAGCTTATTAAAATAAAGTAAATTAAAGGCCCCGCTTTATGGGGTCTTTTTATCTATACCAGCAACGATATTTTCTCTAAAGTTTGCGGTATGACAGATATTTTGGAGTGCCTGCTATGTCTATCGATGATACTAAAACCAAAACAATAGCGATAACTAATATGACAGAAACCCCAACCACACTCGGCCGCATTCATTCATTTGAATCATGCGGAACGGTCGATGGTCCAGGGATCCGTTTTATTGTCTTTTTCCAAGGCTGCTTAATGCGCTGCCTGTATTGCCATAACCGCGATACTTGGGACACCCATGGTGGCAATATCGTCACTGTTGACGAATTAATGAAAGAAGCCGTAACCTATCGCCACTTTATGAATGCGACTGGCGGCGGCGTTACTGCCTCTGGTGGTGAAGCTATCTTACAAGCCGAATTTGTGCGTGACTGGTTCCGTGCATGTAAAAAAGAAAATATTCATACTTGCCTTGATACCAATGGCTTTGTGCGCCGCTACGACCCAGTGATTGATGAACTGATGGATGTCACTGACTTAGTGATGCTTGATTTAAAACAAATCGATGATGAAATTCATCAAAAATTAGTGGGTGTTTCTAATCACCGTACTTTGGAATTTGCCCGTTACCTTGCCAAACGCAACCAAAAAACCTGGGTGCGCTATGTTGTCGTGCCGGGTTGGAGCGATGACGACCATTCAGTACATTTACTGGGTGAATTTACCAAAGATATGAACAATATCGAGAAAATCGAATTATTACCTTACCATGAGCTTGGTAAACACAAATGGGAAACCATGGGTGAAGAGTACAAGCTAGATGGTGTTAGACCACCATCAAAAGAAGTGATGGAACGAGTTAAAAGCATTCTTGAAAGCTATGGTCACAAAGTGATGTACTAAAATTATAGAGGCTCTTTACAGAGCCTCTTATTTATTTGAAAAGCGGTAAATGACCAATTAGCTGAGTGACTGCCTTTTTATTTCCCACCAAGCCTATCCCTGCCAATTGAATATCTTTATATTGCTGTTCAGATAATTTCTGCTGATATTCATCATAAGTGCGGCAAGATTGAGCGAGCAAACTAAAAGGAATGATATAAATATCATCTTTCTGGTAAGCTGCCACTTCAATCTCTTTCATATATTGCTCTGCGGATTTTAATATCGGTAATGGTGCATAAATCACCCCTGGGTAATTCATATTATCCAAACTATTAAGATCATTCCCTACCATATTATTGACTTTATTTCCTAAACTCACACCAATTACACTCGCTGCATTCATCGCTAAACCATTCGATAAGTTTTGGTTTACCACGATGGCACAACGGTGTTCTGTTGGATTAAAAATCATCTCTCTTTTCCCTTTTACTGTTTGTTATTGTTCTAAAACACCTCATTATTATTGCATTTAAAGAAAGAAATAAGCTTTCTAACTCAGTCATTACACGCTAAAATTTAGGCGATTTTATCCTATTTTATGCAATTTTAAGGTAAAGGCTTTCATTTATGGCAATAGATAAGACAGAAATAAAAATATTGAAATTACTACAAGATGACGCTCGAATAACGAATCAAGTTCTTGCTGAAAAAGTAGGCATGTCAGCCTCTCCCTGTTGGCGAAGAGTTAAAAAACTAGAAGAAGAACATATTATTGAAGGATATCGCGCTATTCTCAATCGTAAAAAAATTGGCTTAGGTGTGATGGTATTTGTTCGCGTTATTATTGATAGCGATAGCGAGGCTGAAGCTCAAAAATTTGAACAAGAAGTGACTGAGCTCGAAAATGTTGTCGCTTGCTACAGTATTGGTGGTGATACCGACTTTTTATTGCAGGTTGTATCTCATGATTTAGACTCCTACGCCGACTTCGCGATGACGGTTATTCGCCGGTTACCGGGTATCAAAGAAATGCAAAGTATGTTTGTACTAAAAGAGATTAAGCCATTGGATGCTTACCCCATATCGCTCATTTAACCGCTGGGTAAATGGCATTTTGCTTACGTATTAATAATAATGATTATTTAATTTACTATTCACTATTAAATTAGGGTTTGGTCTTACTGTATAGAATAAAAAAAACAGCCGTTTTCACTGTACTACTAAATACTCATACTCTATTCAATACATTAAGGTATAGATAATGGTCTTATTACAATAAAAAATATCTTATACAAGAAAATTTTAATCAAAAATACCTTACCAGAATAGTCTGCTTTATAATAAGCTGACTTATCTGCATACTACTGCCGATAAGTTACTAGAATGAGTATAAGCTCAGAAAACTTATTAATAATAATATATTGCTAATTCACTACGACTAACAGGTTCCTTTTTTATCATGAATAATGAAAACTTCAGTGCAGATAACAACCCTGCACCACAAACTCAAGCCGATACATTCGTTTTTCACGCAGAACCTCGCGCTGTAGATGCAGGTGAAGGTGTTAACTGGATCAGCCAATCATGGTCTCTCGTTAAAGAAAAACTGGGAATGTGGATCCTAATTAACATCGTTCTGTTTGCGGTGATCTTTATCATTTCAATGATCCCATTCTTGAACTTACTGATTACTTTTATTACACCTATTTTTATTGGTGGTATTATCGCTATCAGTGAGAATCAACGTAAAACTGGCCAAGCAGAAATTGGGTTATTATTTGCTGGTTTCCAAAATAAATTCGGTACCCTATTTGCCGTTGGAGCCATCAACTTTGCGGCTAACTTAGTCGGTATGATCATCGCCTTTATTATCGGTGGTTCTGCTATGTTTGGTTTATTAATGGAAAGCAACCAATATGGTTCACCATCTGACGCGGCTATCCTTGCATCTTCAGGCACATTCTTCTTTGCAATTATTATCATGGCCGTTGCTGCATTAGTAGGTACTGCCTTGACATGGTTTGCTCCAGCATTGGTTATGAACCACGACTTCACTGTTGGCGCTGCAATTTCTGCAAGCTTACAAGCTGTTAAGAAAAACATCCTGCCAGGTCTTCTGTTCTTTATCGTTTTATCAATCTTAATGATAATTTCAGTAATTCCTTTAGGTTTAGGTTTATTAGTTTCTATGCCAATTATGTATGTTTGCTATTACAGCAGCTACCGCAGCCTGTTTTTCTCACAAGTAAAATAAACCAAAGTGTGATGGTTTAACGACTTTGCTAAATTATTAAATCTAAAAAAGGAAAGCAATTGCTTTCCTTTTTGCTATCCCATACAAATTCACATATATTCCTTTAAATAGTAATTTCCCTCTTTCCTTTCATAAATTGGAGCTGTTTTCCATGTATTTCGATATCACTGATTTAAAACTGTGTGTCAATGTCGCTAATGCAGGGAGCATCACCCATGGAGCGAAACTAACTTATCTGACACTGCAATCTGCAAGTGAACGAATACATGGGTTAGAAAATGAATTAAACGTAGACATTTTTGTTCGCTCAGTGAAAGGGGTTTCATTATCAAATGCAGGTCATGTATTTATTGAACATGCAAAAACAATTTTGCAGCAAATTGAAGTAATGCAAGATGAACTGCAGCAATATAGTCGACACCTACGTGGGCATATTAATATTCTTTGTAATACCTCTGCTCAAATGGAATTTTTACCTGCCCGTGTTAGCGCTTATTTACGCCAGCACCCCGCTATGTCTGTGTCAGTGAAGGAAATGCCAAGTACTAATATCGTCACTGCAATCAGAAATAAAATTGCTGATATCGGTGTTATCGCAGATTCTACTGATCTCACCGGGCTGGATATTCGGCCATTCAGCTCAGATGAATTAGTTGTTTTTGTCCATAAAGATAGCCTTTGGGCAAACCGAGAAAATGTTCCATTTTCTGACATTATTGATGCTGAATTTATTGGTTTAATGGAAGATAACCCATTACAAAAACATATTGATAATAACGCCAAACAACAAGGCAGGCGGCTAAACTACCGAGTACGTATGCCAACATTAGATTCTGTAATGCAAGGGGTTAATGATGGCATTGGCATAGCTATTATTCCCAAACAAGCGGCACAGCGTAGCCAATTCTCTGCGAGTAAAATAGTGCAATTGGCTGAGATTTGGGCATGTCGAAAATTAGTTATCTGTGCACGAGATTTCAACCAATTACCTGATTACACTAACGAGTTTGTTAATTTCTTAATTAACTGGTCATCTGAAAGCTAATTTTGTCGCCATGTAAATTCCTAATCCGATCAAACCAATAAAAAAGCAACGACGGAATAATTTCTCGCTAATAATCTTGCGTAAAAATTGACCAAGGTACATTCCACCAATAGCAGGTATTAAGGCAAAGGCAGATAAACGCCAATTAATATCATATTGTTGCTGGTCAATGGATAACTTGATTGCTAATGCAACTGTTGATGCGGTAAAGGCTAGCCCTAGAGCCTGAATAAGCTCATTTTTATTTAATTTTAAGGTTTGCAAATAAGGGACTGCTGGAATAACAAATACACCTGTAGCAGCCGTAATCACACCAGTGATATACCCCACTGTTGGGGAAAGCCATATTTCATGTTTCTCGGATGATGGCATTTTTTTTGCGATTAACCCCCATATTCCATAGATAATAAGTACGAAACCAAGTGCAGGTAGTGTCCAATAAGATGCTGAGGTTAAAGAAGGTAAAAAACTGAATACGGTGCCTAGTACCACCCCAATAATAAAACCACTGAGCCGTTTGATTAGTGCCATAAATTGTGGGCCAATCAATAATTGCCATATATTCGTGATTAACGAGGGAATAATTAACAAGCTAGCAGCGGCAGCAGGCTCCATGGACGTGCTTAATAACCCCATTGCGATTGTTGGTAACCCTAACCCAATCACCCCTTTTACAAGGCCTGCTAGTAAGAAAACACCAATAATTACACCCATCTATATCGCTCCGATAAATTTACTTTACCGTAGATTAATGTCCTACATTGAATAGCGCTATTTGGAAAATATTGAGGGGGGATCAGGTTTAGCCTGAGGATACGTTTTCAAAATACTTAAAATTTGCAAAAAAAACGCGACTACTATGAGTCGCGTTTTACTTTTGAAGAAGTAATGGAAATTAACCGATGTACTCTAACCCTTTCATATATGGGCGCAATACTTCTGGAACTTCAATACGGCCATCTGCTAATTGGTAGTTTTCTAAAATCGCCACCAATGTACGACCAACCGCTAAACCAGAACCATTCAGAGTATGAACAAGTTGTGTTTTCTTATCACTCTTACCGCGGAAGCGAGCTTGCATACGACGCGCTTGGAAATCCCACATGTTTGAACAAGATGAAATTTCACGATAAGTATTTTGCGCTGGTAGCCATACTTCTAAGTCATAAGTTTTACGTGAACCAAAACCAATATCACCGGTGCATAAAATCACTTTACGATAAGGTAAGTTCAGTAATTGTAATACTTTTTCTGCATGGCCAGTCAGTTCTTCCAATGCATCCATAGATTTTTCTGGATGAACGATTTGCACTAATTCAACTTTGTCAAATTGGTGCATACGGATCAAACCACGTGTATCACGGCCATAAGATCCCGCTTCAGAACGGAAACAAGGTGTGTGTGCTGTCATTTTCAGAGGAAGTGAGTCTTCATCTAAAATTTCATCACGAACCAAGTTAGTCACAGGTACTTCAGCTGTTGGGATCAAAGCATAAGTACTGCTGTCTGCTTCTTCTTCCAGTGGTTTAGTATGAAATAAGTCTTCACCAAACTTTGGTAATTGGCCAGTTCCGTACAGCGTGTCATGGTTGACTAAATACGGAACATACAATTCTTGGTAGCCATGTTGTTCAGTATGTAAATCAAGCATGAATTGTGCCAAGGCACGGTGCATGCGAGCAATTTGCCCTTTCATGACAACAAAACGAGCACCCGTCAGTTTTACCGCAGCTGGAAAATCTAAGCCGCCAGATAACTCACCAAGGCTAACATGGTCTTTAACTTCGAAGTCATACTGGCGAGGTTCACCCCAACGAGCCACTTCAACGTTGTCAGAATCATCTTTACCATCAGGTACTTGGTCATCAGGGATATTCGGGATACTCAAGGCAATATCACGGATTTCTTGTTGCAGCTTTTCAAGCTCCGCTTTTGCAGAATCCAATTTTTCGCCTAATTGGTTAACTTCTAGACGTAATGGTTCGATATCTTCACCACGTGCTTTTGCCGCACCAATAGTTTTCGATCGCGAGTTACGGTCTGCTTGCAGGGTTTCAGTTTCAACTTGTAAAACTTTGCGGCGTTCTTCTAATTCACGCAGCTTTTCCACATCAAGGGTAAAACCCCTGCGAGCCAGTTTTTCAGCAACCGCGTCTAGCTCCGTACGCAGTAAATTGGGATCGAGCATGCTTATCCTGTGATTATTGTTAGTAATTAATGATACTTTTTGAGGTGCGTTCCAGCACAACAAATAAAGTAAAGTATTTCGCTATATAACCTTACCGCATTGCCCAGTTTAGCGATAGCGTTTTGTGGTGCTAATTTGATCCTGTTGGGCTAACCAGTCTAGTTTTTCAGCAAACTTGCTTTCTTGACCCCGTTTCGTAGGGTAGTAATAACGCGTTGTTTGCATCGGTTCAGGAAAATAGTTTTCCCCTGCCGCGTAAGCGTTAGGTTCATCATGCGCATAACGATACTCTTTCCCTGCTCCCATTTCTTTTAATAGTTTAGTTGGGGCATTTCGAAGATGTTCTGGCACATCGTAATCCGGTTGCATTTGCGCATCTTTAATCGCCGCTTTATAGGCGGTATAAACTGCGTTACTTTTCGGCGCACAAGCTAAATAAACAATGGCTTGGGCAATTGCACGCTCACCTTCGGCTGGCCCCACTCGAGTAAAGCAATCCCAAGCTGAAATGGCGACTTGCATCGCACGAGGATCCGCATTACCCACATCTTCTGATGCAATTGCAAGTAACCGACGCGCAACATACAGCGGATCTCCCCCCGCAGTAATGATCCTTGCAAACCAATATAGTGCGGCATCCGGTGCTGATCCTCTAATAGACTTATGCAGCGCAGAAATTAAGTCGTAATAACGGTCGCCTTTGTTATCAAACCTTGCTGTTCGCTCGCCACTGACTTCTTTTAATAAATCAGCGGTTAAAATACGCTGCCCTTGGCCATCCGCCTCGGCCATATCCGCCATCATTTCCAGCAGATTTAATGAACGCCTAGCATCCCCATTAACCAACTGAGCAACCATTTTGCGCGTGCTGTCAGGTAGAACAATATTTTGCCCACCAAGGCCACGAGATGAGTCTGCCAGCGCTTGCAGCAATACCCGCTCAATATCATTTTCTTCAAGAGATTTAAGCAAATACACCCGAGCACGTGATAACAACGCAGAGTTTAATTCAAATGATGGGTTTTCTGTTGTCGCACCAATAAATGTAATCGTGCCATCTTCTATGTGCGGTAAAAATGCATCTTGCTGGCTTTTATTAAAACGATGAACTTCATCCACAAATAAAATGGTTCTTCGCCCTGCACTACGATTTTGCCGAGCCTTTTCAATGGATTCTCGGATTTCCTTAATACCAGAGGTGACTGCTGAGATGCGTTCAATATCGGCTTGTGCATAATTGCCAATAATTTCAGCAAGGGTTGTTTTGCCTGTTCCTGGGGGCCCCCATAAAATCATGGAGTGCAGATGACCCGCTTTAATCGCACGCGGTAACGGTTTGCCCTCTGCCAATAAATGCTTTTGGCCAATATATTGTTCAAGGGTTTCAGGCCGCATTCTTGCTGCTAAAGGTTGAAATTCATTCTGCGAAAAATCAAGAGACAGGTTACCCACTATATCCTCTTTTTTACCTCTTAAAATATCTTATATATTAACCAGCAAATACCAAAGTTGCTGGTTAATATTTTTTCTAATCAAGCTTATTTTGCGTTTGAGCGCTGGTCATCTAGAGTGACACCTTTTGGTACTGTAAATTTAAATTTACTTGCATCAACGCGACCATTTTTTTGCTCTTTTAATTGATAAGCACTGGTTTGGCCATCTTGCTCAACCGCTGAAAACTGCTCAATCGTCCCTTGGGGAGAAACTGTAATGGAAAAACGTTTTAAAGTTCCATTAGTTTGTTTTGGTTTTAAATCAAACGTATTTCCTTGTTGGATGATTGAGTACTGTTTCCAATCTTTCGGGTCGTTACGTGTAATTAGTAGAAATGGCGTATCTTGCGTAGCATCCGCTAAATTAGTTACGGTCACTTGTTCTACAAACGGATTATAAAACCACAAATTTTTTCCATCTGACACCAGTACACTTTCATCAGGTGATGTCATATTCCAATTAAATAAATTTGGGCGCTCAAGCCATAAATCCCCAACACCTTCTTGAATCAAATCCCCTTCAGGACTTGTCACTTTTTGCGAGAAGCTAGCTTGGAAGCTATTGACCTTATTCAAACGTTCTTGAAGGTCTTGGCTTGCGTCTGCCAATACTTGGCCAATATGTAAACTCAGGGCTAACGCACCCAATAACATCATTTTTTTCATCGATGAAAGACCTTAAAATTATTACCTTAAGAGGCGTCCCGTCTTTATACACCCCTTAAATTAAACCAGCAATTAGCACACTAAATTATTAATGTCCCATTGACGGAGGAGCAAGAACTTCACGGTTACCATTGTGCCCTTGCTCACTAACAATACCTTGGATTTCCATTTGCTCAACAATCCTTGCAGCACGGTTATAACCGATCCTGAATTGGCGTTGAACCCCAGAAATGGAAACTCGTTGTTTCTCAATAACAAACTCTACAGCTTGGTCAAACAGCGGATCGAGCTCTTCGCCACCACTATCATAACCACCGCCTTCGCTATCATCACTACAGGTTGTAATGCTATCAATATATTGTGGTTTACCGCGAGCTTTCCAATCATTCACAACGGCATGAACCTCTTGGTCACGGACAAAGGCGCCGTGCACCCGCACTGGAATTGAAGAGTTTGGTGGTAAATACAGCATATCCCCCATACCGAGTAAAGACTCCGCGCCGCCTTGGTCAAGGATCGTACGCGAGTCAATCTTACTGGATACCGTAAAAGCAATCCGTGTTGGGATATTTGCTTTGATTAACCCTGTAATAATATCAACCGATGGTCGTTGGGTTGCCAATACCAAATGGATACCCGCTGCACGTGCCTTTTGCGCCAATCGTGCAATTAGCTCTTCCACTTTTTTACCTGCCGTCATCATTAAGTCAGCAAACTCATCAACCATGACAACAATGTAAGGTTCTTTTTTCAGCATTGGATGCTCTACATCCATACTATCACCAGGTTTCCAATGTGGATCAGGGATTGGCCGTCCCATTTCGTCTGCCGCTTTGATGCGATCGTTATAACCCGCTAGATTACGTACCCCTAACGCAGACATCAATTTATAACGGCGTTCCATTTCATTCACGCACCAACGCAAGGCATTTGCCGCATCTTTCATGTCAGTAACCACTTCTGTCAATAGATGTGGGATACCTTCATAAATGGATAATTCGAGCATTTTCGGGTCAATCATGATAAAGCGAACATCTTCTGGTTTCGCTTTATACAAAATGCTGAGGATCATTGCATTGACCCCAACAGATTTACCAGAGCCAGTTGTCCCCGCAACGAGTAAATGTGGCATTTTCGCTAAATCAGCAACGACAGGATCGCCTTCAATATCTTTCCCTAACACAATAGTGAGAGGAGATGGATTTTTGCGGAAGTCATCGCAGTCTAATACTTCACTCAAGTAAACGGTTTGCCGTTTCTCATTAGGGAGCTCTAGGCCCACATAAGGTTTACCTGGTATCACTTCTACAACACGTACGGCTACGGTTGACAACGAACGAGCAAGGTCACGTGACAATGTAGATATCCTTGCTGCTTTTACTCCCGGCGCTAGATCAAGCTCAAACCGAGTAATGACAGGGCCTGGCGAGAACCCAACCACTTCAGCTTTAACACGATAATCATTGAGTCTCGCTTCAATCAACCTCGCTGTTTGTTCTAGTTTGAACATGTCCACTGGCTCTTCTTGCGCTGGCGGGCTTGCCAGCAAATCAAGAGATGGCATTGGCGTTGTTGGTTTCGGTAATGGTTGGTCATTACGCACTAAGAACGGGTGGAATAAACTATCTTGCTGTGGCTGCTGTGGCTGCTGTGGCTGCTGTGGCTGCTGTGGCTGCTGTGGCTGCTGTGGCTGCTGTGGCTGCTGTGGCTGCTGTGGCTGCTGTGGCTGTGCAAAAGTTTGTGTTACCGATTGTGGGTTGCCAAGCCCTTTAGCAATATTATCAATATTATTTTGCGAAGCCGCAGGTGGAACAGAAGACGCACTAAATGACGGCATAAATAATGGGTCAGCCGGCTCGTTATCAACCAAGTCATCAATAGGGGTAAAACTATCCAGTACAGAAAACTCTTTTCTTAAATCAATCCTAGGTTCAAAGTCCTCTTGTACTTGCGGAGAATACTCTTGCGTGAACTGAGGTTGATAGCCATTATCCACGATTGGCGTAATCTCCTCAGGCTCTGGAATTGTATGTGTATTATTAGACAATTGCGAAGCCGACGCCCAACGGTGTTCAATTTCTGGCTGTGTAAATGAGCTGATTTTATTTTCTGTCATTGGCTCATTTTGCAATGGTTCTTCATCTGAATGTACGCTATTTAACGGCGCTTCATAATCCGTTTCATCAACTTCACCATAACGTTCACGTTGCTGCTCTAAAAACTGCGCTCGTAGTAATTCACCTTGTTGTGCTTCATCATCAGTTTCAAGTTGCTCAGACTCACTCGCAGACCACTGCTGATATATCTGCTCACGCTTAGAGGCTTCTTCTTCACGCCGTTGTAGTTCTGCATCACGTAACGATGGAATGCGAATACCATATAACTCACGACGAGTCGGTAAGCGAACAGGGTTTGGCCGTGGAAGCTCTGGTTCCATATTTTGTTTAACCTGAGCATGACGTTCCAGCGCAGCCACTGAAATACCCGCAGCTGCTAATGCCGCAGGGTTAGAGCCCCTTTCAATGACTGATGAAGGAATAACACTTTGCGTTATATTTGCAGCGTCAAGTGGTGGAGCTGAGTGAGTTTGTGGTTCAAAAGCAGCTTGCTGAACAGGCGTTTTTTGTTTATCTGAATACTCTTGGTAAGCGGTATTACCTTGTTTCTGTGGTTCTGTTTGTTGATGATGTTGAACACTAAACAGCTGTTCTTCTGGTGCAACATATGGCGACGCTTGAACTAACGGCTCATTAACGGTATCAGATGTTATATCAAAACCAGCACCCAGCTTAGGCTGGTAATCTTCAGGTACTTCAAAATGATAAGTGCTCGGCTCATCCACTGCCGAGAAGGTCGGTACTGGAACTTGCTCAGATACGCTTTGATTCGCTAATGGGATTGAGTTTTCTGTCGCAGTAATCGCTTCATTCGTCGTTTTTTCTGTTGTTGGAACGATTTCAGTGACTAATTCAGCCACTGTGGGAGCAGAAAATAAAATATCATCCGCATCAATATTTTCTAGATCGTCATTAGCCCTGTGCTCAGCTTCTTGCGCACGCTGTAAAGCCCCTTCAGTCTCTTCAACGTCATAATCATAGTTATCTAAATCATCTCCCCTAGCTCGATTTGTCAGCAACGTAATTGGGAGAAGCACAGCCGCACCAATTTTTTCTGCTATTGTAAGCCATGACCACCCAGTAAACAGGGTAAAGCTTATTGCCCATAAAAATAGCAATGCTAACGTAGCACCTAATGAATTGAACCACGGCATAATTGCACTGCTAAATACACTGCCAATCACACCACCAGAGGCGAAGTTAGGTAAGTCATCAAAATTGAGAGCCGCGAGCCCACAAGAGGATAAAATAAGTGCTAAACCACCAATTAATCTTAATGATAAAGAGAAAAAGTCAATATATCGGCGCTGACTTTCGTATTGGAAAATCGCCCAGCACCCTAGAAGTAATAAGGGAGGAATAGCAAATGCAAGAATACCAAAAGCAGAGAAAAGGATATCAGCGCTCCATGAACCAACACTCCCCCCTAAATTTTTCACTGGGGCATTCCAAGTTGTCTGTGACCAGCTTGGATCTGAAGGGCTGAAGCTCAATAAAGCCACCATTAAGAAGAGTGCGCTCAAGCATATTGCGAGCAAAATAACCTCTAATAGCCGTCTTCCGCTACTTAGTTTTTTAAATTTGATGTGTTTATCTTCTGTATATTCTTGGCTCATTATTGTTTCTTTGCTAACTGATGTTCTTGACTAACCTAGGTTTATTCTACCATTAAACGCCTGGCTCTGCCTGCTTTACAACATCTAAGGTAAATCAGGACATTATGAAAACGCTAAGATGCAGTATTCCATCTAATGTATGACGATTCAATTTCTATTTCTCATCAAAAGTCCTAAATATTTATAGCTTTAGAATCAATAAATTGGAAATAAAATTTATCAATTGCTAAGTAATCTTTGCAAAATAACACAGAAAGACTTGGATTACGGTCAGACAATGCCTTTTAAAGGAGAGATATTACGTTTTTATCTAGCTGCAAATGAGGTGAGAAAACGGAACAACGCTGAGTAAACTCAGCGTTGAAACTGCAGTGCGGCAACAAAGCTGAAATGCTGTGCTGAAGCGAGGTTAAAAAGCTATGATTAGCGAGTTTTGATCACTAAGCGGTTGCTTTGTTTAACTTCTTCCATAACTACATAGGTGCGAGTGTCGTTCACGCCTGGTAAACGTAACAGAGTTTCACCTAACAGTTTACGATATGCGGACATATCTGGCACACGCGTTTTCAACAGGTAGTCAAAGTCACCAGAAACCAAGTGGCATTCCTGAATTTCTTCCAGTTTTTGAACTGCAGTATTGAATTGCTCAAACACATCAGCTGCACCGCGGTTGAGTGTAATTTCAACAAACACGAGTAAAGATGCATCTAAGTAGTGTGGGTTTAATAACGCCGTATAGCCAGAGATAAATCCTTGTCTCTCAAGACGACGCACACGCTCTAAACAAGGTGTTGGGGATAAACCAACTCGTTTAGATAATTCTACGTTAGAAATTCGCCCGTCTTTTTGTAACTCGTTTAATATATTCCTGTCGATACGGTCAAGGTCTTTGCCTGGACGCTTTTTATTGTCAATCATCTCTTTATCTCTCTTTCTCTAATTGTTATTTTCTACATCTAAAAATAAGCACCTTAGCCGCCACCTTTTTTATTTAGGAATTCGTGTTCAGGAGCAAATTTTATTCGTAATGCTGAAGTTAGTGTGAATGTAATTATCACCCACAATTTTTACTTGTATTTTAAATTTGTAAGTAGTGTAAAGTTAATTTTCCAGTGAGAACAAAAATGCGCCATTTCCATTGATCCGCTAGATAATTAACTCTTACACTGATGTTTTCGCAAATGCGCAGCCGATTGTCAAAGCAAATGAATAAAAATCAGTACAAGATTTCGCTTTTTTTTCCAGTAAAACGTTTCGCAGCCTTAATTCAAGATAATTCCTAAAAATTGTGATGCGTGACACAAGCAACTTTTTGTCACATTTTTTTACATTTTGTCGGTTTTACCTATTGATGAAATAAGCCAAATGAAACTAAGTCGCACTTAAACCACTTTTGTTAGCCTCTTATTTCTCCTACAATCTGATAAATGCTTTTTAGATTAAAGAGGAATTCATGAGCACAACAACACATCGCAAGTTAATCATTCTTGGTTCTGGCCCAGCAGGCTATACTGCGGCTGTCTATGCTGCACGTGCAAACTTAAACCCAGCATTGATTACTGGGGTGGAAAAAGGCGGTCAATTGACCACCACAACTGAAGTTGAAAACTGGCCTGGTGACCCAGAAGGTTTAACCGGTCCAGGGCTTATGGAACGCATGCATGAGCACGCGTCAAAATTTGATACTGAAATCATTTCTGACCATATCCAAAAAGTGGACTTAAAACAACGCCCTTTCCGTTTAATTGGCGATGAAAATGAATATACCTGTGACGCTTTAATTATTGCGACAGGCGCTTCCGCGCGTTATATCGGTCTGCCTTCAGAAGAAGCGTTCAAAGGCCGTGGCGTTTCAGCTTGTGCAACCTGTGATGGTTTCTTCTATCGCAATCAAAAAGTGGCTGTCGTTGGTGGTGGAAACACTGCAGTAGAAGAAGCGTTGTACCTTTCTAATATTGCATCAGAAGTCCATTTAATTCATCGCCGTGATAGCTTCCGCGCGGAAAAAATCCTTATTAACCGTTTAATGGATAAAGTTGAGAACGGTAATATTATCCTGCATACCGACCGTACATTAAATGAAGTCTTAGGTGATGACATGGGAGTAACGGGTGTACGCTTAGAGTGTACTAAAACACACGCAACAGAAGATATCCCTGTTATGGGTGCATTTATTGCTATCGGCCACAGTCCAAATACAGGCATTTTTGAAGGCCAACTCGATTTAGACAACGGTTATATTAAAGTGCAATCAGGCACCCAAGGCAATGCAACCAAAACCTCTGTTGAAGGTGTGTTCGCTGCCGGTGATGTCATGGACCACATCTACCGTCAAGCCATTACCTCTGCGGGCACAGGCTGTATGGCAGCCTTAGATGCAGAGCGTTATCTTGATGGCTTAGCATCTAAATAATCAATAAATTATTGTGATTTAAATAGGCTTCAATGTTTATTCAATTGAAGCCTTTTTTGTTACTGATATTACCCATCTTAACTATTGGTTTTACATATATTTTTAAGAGCAAGTTTATATTGTACTTCTCGAATACTCCCTATACTGTTTTTACATAACATTTACGAATATAGGGTGTAGGTATGGGGCAACAGTTAGAACGTGATGCCATTCGCGGTTATTCTTATTTTATTATTGTCATACTTGCCGTGATGCAAGGCATCGTCATCACTGCCACCACTGATTACGCCATCCGTATAGAAAGCCAATTAAGCGCGACCACTCTATATCTGCCTATTTTGCTCGCTATTTTTGTTCCTTCAGCAATAAGTTACCTAATTACCAATGCAAAATCCGGTATTTTTTATCTCAACATCGTCGTTATTATTGGGTTAATTTTCTGGCTCAATTACTGGCATGCCCAAGACTTTAAAAATCCTGCAGATACAGACCCATTCTTCGCCTTTATCACCCTAACCGTCCTGTTCTTTTTTATGCTTCCTTGGATGCAACTGTGGCAAGCAACAAGAACATGGAAAATCGATTACGGTTGCTTAATGGGGCTATATATTAAAAATACCTTTTTAGGTGTTCTAGCTGCTGCTATCGGTGGGTTGCTAACTTTAATCATAAAAATAGCCAGTTTCCTATTTGATATTGTTAACCTTAATTTTTTGAGTGAGGCTCTTGATAACGACGTTATCTACTGGGTGAGCTTTGCACTTGGCTTCAATGTAAGTTTAGTTTTTTTACGGACAACACTAAATGTACAGCTCAGTAATTTTGCTAGCTTTATTGCTCGTTTTTTCTTACCTCTCTTAAATATAGTTGCCGTTATTTTCTTAGGTGGTTTTGTTGTTTCCTACTTTTCAGGTTTAAGCTACTCGGAATTAGGCTCCGCCGTGATGCTATGGTTTTTAATTTTAAATCTCATTTTTATCAATTTTGTGTATGGCGATGGCACGAGCCAATATCAATACCGTACAGGTTTAAATGGTTTTGTCTTAATTAGCATTATTCTACTCAATGCATTTTCAGTGCTTTCTCTCTATGGCATTTTGGTTCGAGTTAACCAGTATAGTTGGAGTGTTGAACGCCTGTATGCATTTACTATTGCCTTATTCCTATTTGTATTGGTTTTTGCTTACAGCATTGCCATTATTTATAAAAGATCAGCTTGGATGTCCTATTTAGGGTTTATCAATAAAGCGGGGGTCTTGTCTCTAATTGCCATTATATTGGTCACTAACAGCCCTATTGCTGATTTTAAACGTATCACACTAAACAGTATTCTTGCTGGCGTTGAAAATGGCAAAATTAAAGTCAATAGCTCGCTAGCTTATGACTTAAAACAATTAGGTGAAAAAGGGCAACAGGCTTTTGAGCAACTCAATAACAACCCTGAATATCAAAAACTATTCCAAACTAGCCCTTATGAAGAAGAACAGCGCAAACCACTGAAATCAGTATTAATTCAGGCTCAAAATAGCCCCACAATACCAGACAGCTGGTTCGATCTCGGAGAAAATGTTAGCAGTGCGTGGTATTGCACTTCACAATATGACCCATACCCATGTGTGGGCTTTATGGCCGATGTAAACCAAAACAACCAAAATGATGTAGTTATGTGCTATTCCTACCCAAGTAGTTCGAGTATTGATTGCAATATATGGCAACAAACGGAACAGACCTGGGAGTTAATGGATACGCAAACTCGCACATTTAATAGCATGCAAGAAAAAAATCAGGCTTGGGATAATTTATTAAAAGGAAACTTTAAACTAAAACCCAAAGAATGGTTAATGATAGACCCCACTTCTTAATACTAATTAAAAATGCAGGTGGCTTAACATTTCTTTGTTAAGTCACCTTTTCATTACGTAAAAATACAGTAACATCTCAAGATTATTACATTCCAAACCTTACTGAAATATTAAATTTACCTTTACAAAACAATTTAATAACAAAACACAACTCACCGTAAATAACCCACTTTTATTATGTAACATATCGTGGTGAAACTGTTATGATGTACCCTAGTACCCGAATTTATGGGTAAGATCAAAAACGCAGATTTCCTTATAACCACCAATTGCGTTACCAGATCAAAAAATTATCGTTCTCATGCGGTATAAAATAGTCCAACTGCAATATAGCGCATGGTAAAAGCAACGTTAGGTTGGTATTTCCTAACTATACTCAATGACATTAAAACTACACCTGCTAACTAAATCATTATGGATAAATCAAGACAGACTGAATTGGTACGTTGGTTAAAACAACACAGTGCCCCTGCCAAGCGCTGGTTGCGGATCTCTATGTTACTAGGTATTTTGAGCGGATTACTGATTATTGCTCAAGCCTGGTTCTTAGCTGTTATCTTACAAGCATTGATTATGGATAACGTTCCTCGAGAACAGCTATTAACTCCCTTTATTCTTCTGATTTGCGTTTTCGTCTTACGTGCAATTGTCACCTATATACGAGAACGTGTTGGCTTTCGTTGTGGCCAAGTGGTGCGCCAAGAAATACGCACCATGGTACTCGATAAACTCCAAGAACTCGGCCCTGTTTGGGTTAAAGGTAAGCCAGCGGGTAGCTGGGCTACGATTATTCTTGAACAAATTGAAGACATGCAAGACTACTATTCACGCTATCTTCCACAAATGTATTTAGCGGGGATCATCCCCATTATGATCCTGATTGCTATTTTCCCATTTAACTGGGCTGCTGCACTTATTTTATTCGTCACTGCCCCGCTAATTCCTATTTTTATGGCATTAGTCGGGTTAGGTGCTGCGGATGCTAACCGCCGTAATTTTATTGCATTAGGCCGTTTAAGCGGTAGCTTTCTCGATAGATTACGAGGCCTTGATACCTTGCGGTTATTTTTTCGTGAAAAAGCAGAAATTAAGCAAATTCGCGAATCAACAGAGGATTTTCGTTCTAGAACGATGGAAGTACTAAGAATGGCATTTCTATCTTCTGGTGTACTTGAGTTTTTTGCATCGATTTCTATTGCTGTTGTTGCCGTCTATTTTGGTTTTTCTTACCTAGGTGAAATGAACTTTGGTAGCTACGGTCTACCTGTCACACTATTTGCCGGTTTTCTTGCCCTGATACTGTCTCCAGAGTTTTTCCAACCACTACGAGATCTTGGCACATACTACCACGCCAAAGCACAAGCTGTTGGTGCCGCTGAAACACTCGAAACATTGTTAAACAGTGATGGAGAACAAAACACTCAACAAGGAACCCAAACACTGAGCGATGATGCTATCTATATTCAGGCTAAACAATTAGAAATTTTATCCCATGATGGCGTGCGCCTTGCTGGGCCATTAGATTTCAATATTGAACCACAACAGCGTATTGCGATTGTTGGTCAAAGTGGCGCAGGGAAAAGCTCATTACTCAATTTATTGTTAGGCTTTTTACCTTATCGTGGCTCCATCACCGTCAATGGTGTTGAACTTCGTGAATTATGCCCTGATAAATGGCGTGAATTACTTGGTTGGGTTGGGCAAAACCCTCACCTTCCAGAGCAAACACTGGTTGAAAACATCTGTTTAGGCAAGCCAAATGCTACAGAGGCAGAAATTCAACAGGCTATTGATAATGCATATGTTTCCGAGTTCTTAGCCCATTTGCCTGACGGTCTAAATACCAAATTAGGTGACTATGCCGCCCGCCTTTCGGTCGGACAAGCTCAACGTGTTGCCGTTGCACGAACCCTGTTGAAACCTTCTCGTATGCTACTTCTAGATGAGCCCGCTGCGAGCTTAGACTCCCACAGTGAGCAACGTGTCATGCAAACACTTAACCAGCTATCAAGTCAGCAAACAACCCTTTTAGTCACCCATTTGCTGGAAGAAACCCTTGATTATGACCAAATTTGGGTAATGGCTAATGGGCAAATCATTCAGCAAGGTAATTACACACAATTAAGTCAATCAGAAGGCGCTTTTGCCCAATTACTTGCCCATCGTAGTGAGGAGCTTTGATAATGAAAATTTTATTACCTTTCTTAGCTCTTTACCGCCGCCATTGGTTTTTAATTACATTAGGTATCATCTTAGCGATTGTGACCTTACTGGCGAGTATTGGCTTACTTACCCTTTCCGGTTGGTTTTTAGCCGGAACCGCAATTGCTGGTTTTCCGGGTCTTTACTATTTTAATTACATGTTACCCGCTGCGGGCGTCCGTGGCGCCGCTATTTTTCGTACCGCTGGCCGCTATGGAGAACGCCTAGTTAGTCACGATGCCACCTTTAAAGTACTTGCTCATTTGCGAGTTTTCGCTTTTAGTAAAGTATTACCCCTTTCACCGGGCGGTATCAGCCGTTTCCGTCAGGGGGAATTACTCAATCGCCTCGTCGCCGACGTAGAGACCCTAGATCACCTCTATTTACGCGTTTTATCGCCGATCATTACTGCGTTTTTTGTTACCTTTGTCCTTATTTTTGGTTTAAGTTACCTCGACCCTCGTCTTGCATGGACTCTGGGTGGCATCATGTTGTTCTTACTGTTTACCATGCCATTTATATTTTATCGTGCTGGTAAACCTATCGGCCGTGAACTAACCGAATTACGTGGAAGTTATCGCACTATTTTAACCTCTGCACTGCAAGGGCAAGCTGAGCTAACATTGTTTGGCGCCACTGACCGTTTTCGCCAAAATTTGCTTAATATTGAAAATAAATGGCAAATACGCCAACAACAGCAAGCAGCACTTACCGGGCTATCTCAAGCCATTATTTTATTTGCCTCTGGTGTGACTGCTACACTACTTCTTTGGATGGCAGCCGACCATGTCGGGGGGGATACCAAGCCGGGTGCTCTGATTGCTTTGTTTGTTTTCTGTGCGCTGGCTGCTTTCGAAGCATTAGGCCCTGTAGCGGTAGCCTTCCAACATATGGGGCAAGTGATTGCGTCTGCTACTCGCGTTTCCCAATTAATGACCGCAAAACCGGAGGTAACTTTCCCGAGTGAAAGCCCTTCAATCGCAACATTGGAATGCCTGACTGTCGACAATATTTCATTTACCTATCCAGAACAACCATTTGCCGTTCTTCACAATGTATCTTTAACGTTAAATAAAGGCCAACACCTTGCTTTATTAGGTAAAACTGGCTGCGGTAAATCAACACTCCTTCAATTATTAACTCGAGCTTGGGATGTTGATAGCGGAACCATCTACTTAAATGGCACGCCTATTAACGAATTTAGCGAAAAATCGTTACGCAATATGATGTCTGTTGTGCCACAACGAGTTCATGTCTTTAGTGATACATTACGCAATAATCTATTACTCGCCAATGAACAAGCGACTGATATCGAATTAAGTGAAGTATTACAACAAGTTGGCTTGGGAAATTTATTAGAAAACGAATTAAAGCTTAATGCATGGATGGGTGAAGGCGGTCGACAGCTTTCTGGTGGGGAACAGCGCCGCTTAGGCATTGCCCGTGCTTTATTACATAATACCCCATTAATTCTAATGGATGAGCCAACGGAAGGGCTTGATGCGCAGACAGAACAACAGATTTTAGCGCTACTCAAAGAAAAATGTGCTGATAAAACATTAATTGTCATTACTCACCGCATGCAGGGCTTAGAGGAAATGGATAACATTTGCGTGATGGATAATGGTAAAATCATCGAACAAGGTACCCATCAAGCGTTGTTAGGCATGCAAGGCCAGTATTATCAGTTCCGCCAGCGCCACTGGGCACAGCAACCGCTCTGAGGCGTATATGTATCAATTAGATGACGACTCCTATTTATTCCCTCCCGTGTCTGAAGCCATGCGGGAGCCCAATGGTTTATTAGCGATTGGCGGAGATCTTTCATCAAAAAGGCTGCAAGCCGCTTATTATGATGGTATCTTTCCTTGGTTCAATCCAGGAGAGATGCCTTTATGGTGGTCTCCGGACCCGAGAGCAGTACTCATGGTTGGTGAGCTTCATATTAGCCGGTCAATGAAAAAAGTATTAAAAAAGCAGACTTATCGCATTACTGTAAACCATGCATTCAAGCAAGTTATTGAAGCTTGTTCTGTACGCCAAGAAGGCACATGGATTTTACCGGAAGTTCAAGCGGGGTATTTGGCATTACACCAAGCAGGTATGGCGCATTCCATCGAAGCTTGGTATGACGATAAACTCGTTGGAGGCCTGTATGGTGTGAACATGGGGCACCTATTTTGTGGGGAATCTATGTTCAGTAGAATGAATGATGCATCCAAATTTGCTTTTATTACATTCTATTTTCATTTTTTGCGCTATAATGGGCAACTTTTTGATTGTCAGGTACTTAACCACCATACCGCCTCAATCGGCGCAAAAGAGATATCCCGTAGGGATTTTTTACATATTCTTTATCGGTGGCGTGACAAAGCGATTGACCCCGCCTGCTGGATACCGCAATCGATTGAAATACCGCCAATTTTCGATTAATGAATTTTGGTTTTACATTAATTTTATTCCTTCACTTAAAAATAAAGATCGCGTTAAAATGCGACACTTCTTTACTTAGTGCGGGTTTTTGGGCATTATCTTGCCCGTTAAAAATCACGGTTATTAAACTTAGAGGATTAGATGGCCAAAGAAGACAATATTGAAATGCAGGGCACAGTTTTAGATACCCTGCCAAACACAATGTTCCGTGTTGAACTGGAAAACGGTCACGTGGTGACTGCTCATATTTCTGGAAAAATGCGTAAAAACTATATCCGCATCCTGACAGGCGACAAGGTAACTGTAGAGTTAACACCTTATGACCTGAGCAAAGGCCGAATCATTTTCCGTAGCCGTTGATATTCGCTTCAGGCAAGGCCTGACAACCACAGGTGCATTGATACACCTGTGGTCTATTCGTCAGAATACCGCATCCTCCGGAGAGGCCTTGTGCACGCTACTGAAGCTGTATGTCAGTGTGTTACTTTTTTCATCAAGCCCGATACTTACAGAGCCACCATTCGTTAGTGAACCAAATAGCAACTCGTTTGCTAATGGTTTTTTCAGGTTATCCTGAATGGTGCGAGCCATAGGTCGGGCACCCATCGCTTTATCATAACCTTTTTCACATAACCAACGGCGAGCCGCGGCGCTAACTTCAATTGATACGCCTTTTTCATCAAGTTGAACTTGTAATTCTACAATAAACTTATCAACAACTTGCGTAATAATTTCCGGAGTTAATGAGTTAAACCAAATGATACCATCAAGGCGGTTGCGAAACTCTGGTGAGAATGTCTTTTTGATTTCAGACATCGCATCAGTACTATTATCTTGCTCAGCAAAACCAATAGAACGACGCTGAGTTTCTTGCACCCCTGCGTTAGTTGTCATTACCACAACAACATTTCGAAAATCTGCTTTACGGCCGTTGTTATCCGTTAAAGTACCGTGGTCCATTACCTGTAAGAGGATATTAAACACATCAGGATGGGCTTTTTCGATCTCATCTAACAACACCACTGAATGTGGATGCTTGATAACAGCATCTGTCAGTAAACCACCTTGGTCAAAGCCGACATAGCCAGGAGGAGCACCAATTAAACGACTAACAGTATGACGCTCCATATACTCGGACATATCAAAACGTAATAATTTAATATCCAGCGCTTTGGCTAACTGAACAGTGACCTCCGTTTTACCCACCCCCGTCGGACCTGCAAACAAGAAAGAACCCACCGGTTTATTTTCTAACCCTAAACCTGCCCGATTCATTTTAATTGCCTCAGACAATGAATCTATCGCTTTGTCTTGCCCAAACACTAACATTTTCAAACGAGAGTCGAGTGTCTTGAGTTTGTCTTTATCACTTGAAGAAACAGTTTTTTCAGGAATACGAGCGATACGCGCCACAACAGTTTCAATTTCGGGTACACCAATAGTTTTTTTACGCTTACTTGGTGCAACCAATCGCGTTCGTGCACCAGCTTCATCGATCACGTCAATGGCTTTATCAGGCAAATGTCTATCAGTGATATATTTAATGGATAAGTCTACTGCGGCTTGAATCGCTTTTGCGGTATACCGAACATCATGATGCGCTTCATATTTAGGTTTTAACCCATTGATGATGCGAATTGTTTCTTCTGGAGTTGGTTCCACAATATCAATTTTCTGGAAACGACGCGCCAAAGCTCTGTCTTTCTCAAAAATACTGCCAAATTCTTGGTATGTTGTAGAACCAATAACACGAATTCGGCCACTGGATAGCAACGGTTTAATTAAATTTGCAGCGTCAACTTGCCCACCAGAGGCCGCCCCTGCACCGATGATAGTGTGTATTTCATCAATAAATAAAATACTCTTCGGATCTTTTTCCAGCATTTTTAATAATGCTTTGAAGCGTTTCTCAAAGTCACCACGGTATTTGGTTCCCGCCAGTAATGAGCCAATATCTAATGAATAAATTGTGCAACCTTTCATTACGTCAGGAACATCATCTTGCTCAATACGCCACGCCAGCCCTTCGGCAATCGCGGTTTTACCGACACCTGACTCGCCAACTAATAATGGGTTATTTTTACGACGGCGGCACAGTACTTGAATAGTACGCTCTAATTCAGCCTGACGTCCAACTAGAGGGTCGATATTCCCTTTCTTGGCCTGCTGGTTCAAGTTGGTCGTAAAGTTGTCCATATGGTCTTCTGAGACCGGCTGCTCTTCATTTTGCATGCTACTAGAGGGGATATCTTGTTCTGATGACGCCTCTTCGCCTTTTATCGTGCCATGAGATATATAATTAACCACATCTAAACGGCTAACATCATGTTTACGTAATAAGTACGCAGCTTGGGATTCTTGCTCACTAAAAATTGCGACTAATACGTTTGCGCCGCTAACTTCGTTACGCCCAGATGATTGCACATGAAAAACGGCGCGCTGTAATACACGCTGAAAACTCAACGTAGGCTGGGTGTCTCTGCTATCATTTTCGGGTAACAAAGGTGTCGTTTGCGCGATGAAGTGTTCAAGTTCTTGACGTAATGCAACAAGATCAACCTTACAAGCATCTAAAGCTTCGCGAGCAGAGATATTACTCAGTAGCGCTAGCAATAGGTGCTCTACAGTCATAAACTCATGGCGGCTGTCTTTCGCTTTCGTAAAAGCTACGTTTAAACTAAGCTCCAGTTCTTGATTGAGCATAAGCACCTCCCAAAATTGATATTAAGCCAAATTAGACTTTCTCTATAGTGCAAAGCAAAGGGTACTCATGTTCACGAGCAAAAGTATTGACTTGTGCCGCTTTTGTTTCAGCAACCTCTGCAGTAAAAATTCCACAAACGCCCTTTCCTTGAATATGGACATCTAACATTATCTGTGTAGCGCGTTCTTCATCAAAAGAAAAGTATTTTTGTAACACTTCGACAACAAAATCCATCGGAGTGTAATCGTCATTATTTAATAGCACCTTATACATCGAAGGTGGCTGTAAGGTTTGTTCTATTTCATCTTTAAAAATGACGTCAGTTTTAAATGTGCCCAGAAAATCACTCATTACTTTCTTGCTCAGTGTTTAACTTCAATTTAAGCATAGTCTTTATTATCAACGATTTCTATCAATCATATTGATAACACCACAAAACTATACCATTTCGTAACCATGCTGTTTTTGTCTATATTGCTTCAAGTGACAGTGTACCATGGGAATCACCTTTGCTTCCATGGTTAGCAATCTGTGAGCCACATCAAATATTATAGAAAATGAGCGCTATTGATTAGTGAATTCTTAACACTTTCCACTAATTCCTGTACCTCGCCTCTTGACCTTAGAAGGCAATTTATTACAGTATATTTTACGAACAAATGACATCGTACTTATACTTATTTTGTATGTTTTTTATACATTGCTTTAAACGCAAATATTGGTAAATCTGAAGGATGAAATATGGAGACGGGTATCGTTAAGTGGTTCAATAACGCAAAAGGCTTTGGTTTTATTTGCCCGGCTGATGGCGGAGAAGATATTTTTGCTCATTATTCCTGTATTCAAATGGACGGTTACAGGACACTAAAAGCTGGCCAGAAAGTTCAATTTAGTGTGACTATTGGCCCAAAAGGTAATCATGCAAACCTCATTGTTCCTATTAACATTGAGGATGGCCCAGACAATATTACCGAATTAAATCAATAGCTCAGCAATAGAGCACAGTTAATTATTTTAGTAACACTGACAACACTAATAATTAACTGTGACTATTTATCAATTAATCACTTCTTTACCGCACCATTGCCTGCGGTTTGCAGGTGCGACATATCACCATATAATGACGTTAATAAATCATACTGTTCAACATCATAAAACGCACATTGCTTTCCTGTGAATGCTTTAGCCACTTCTATCATAAATTTCACTGTCGCTGCAATGTCGACCTCATGGCTAGCCCCTGTAGAGCAACCAGGCACCACCGTTTCTGAGCAAATAGCGACACCAACCACTGGCGCAGATGTAGATACTGCAGGTTGTAATATACTGTTGATATGATGTAGGCCATTACCATATGGCGTGATGTCTTGAATGGACAACGGGAATGTCACCGCTTTTTGGCCACTGCTCCACTCCATCAAACGGATTAAATCCTCTGATACAGGTAAAATATAACCATTTTTTACCGTTGGAGACAACGCATACCCTTTATGATTGAGTAAACGATTTCCCTTTGTGGTATCTACAGACAAAATAGCATCCGCTTCTGGGATCGCTTCATGTTGATTCATCGTATCATCTTCAAGGGGGGAATCCATGAAATCAACAGGTGTATGCGGACGTGTTGGCGCATTGGGGCAAATATGTGTTGTGATCACGACATCGCCGAGTAACCGATCACCCTTTTCATACATTTGTGCCAGTTTAAGTGCTGCTGCAAGTGCGGCAATCGCACCATCTGCATCAGACACGACACCAATGCGAGAAGGCCTAGCACCTATCCCACCTAAACGCCCAATGATCCCCAGCGTTGGCGCGTCTTTATGGTGTGATTTACCTTGTATTCCAGGAATAAGGATACGAACAAAATCGCTTTGCCCTTTATTATCCTTAACCGTTTTAGATATGACTTCAATGTGTGGGAAATCTTGGAACAATGCAACAATGTCTTCACCTTTAACACTAGCGCAATCGATTAGCTCATATACGCAAAGAGTTTGTTTTAGACTCATTGTACTTCCTTTAATTTTTTTTATGGGAGTGAAGAACTACTTTGAGGTTAACTCGCATAAAATAACGAGTTAACCTCATTTCGCTCTAGATGGAGCCTCATATAATTGAGGTTCCATTTTTCCTGATGAAGGCGTATTCACGCACTTAAAATAATAACAATATAAATATTTATAAATTACTGATTACTTCTACTGCCTACTTCTTACTACTGTTTGCTTTTATGACACGAAATAAGTTCATGACTTATTCATGCTTTTTTGCAACCAATACGGGTCACCCACCATACAACCAAGATAAGCGGCTTTATGGCAAAGACTTTTGGATAACAGCGCCATAACCTCATCATTCATTTGCGTTGCAGGCAAACTTAAACACAAGGCATATAACGTATTTTGCGCTGGGTCGAACACCGTGCTAGATATGGAAGCGACTCCAGCAACGGATTCATCCATCGAAAATTCCCAGCCGCGCTCAGCCACTATGTCCAAACGCTCAACTAATTTACCGCGCTCTTCTTTGGGTTCACGGTCAATAATTTTTGACCGCTCATTTAGCGGTAACCTTGCTAATAATGCACGCCCCGTTGACGTTCCCAGTATGGGTAAGCGTGTCCCCGGTTGAGTAATCACTTGCAACATGCTATTGCCAAAGCGTGCATGAACGACGCGAACCATATCATCGTCAAGTGCTGACACATAGCTGGTAAAACCGCTATCTTTCGCAAGTTCATCAAGCGCTTCAAGCATCATATCGATTAACGGATTCATTCCCCTAGCTCGATGCGCTAATTCCATAATCAGCAAACCTGGCCGATATATCGGTGCATTGTTTTTCTTTTCTAACAACCCAAGCTCTGCCATTTGCTTTAAAAGGCGGGAGGCCGAACTTTTAGGCATGCCTAATTCATTAACCAACGTTGTCACAGTCAGCTCATTTCCAGAACGCAGGAACAATTGGTAAACGTCAACAACGCTAGATAAAATACTCATGACCCTAAACCTTGGGTTAATACACCGTAGCTTTGTGGCTTTCTATCTCTTAGATAAGGCACTTTTAAGCGTGTATGGGCTTGGTTTAAAAAATCAACCTCACCAATTAATAGCGCCTCACCTTCACAGCTGGCTTCACAAAGTACTTGGCCGCGAGGACCTAAAACCTTACTACCACCAAATAAATGCAGATCTTCTTCATGACCCCAACGGTTCACTGCAAGTAAATGAGTTCCATTTTCTAATGCACGACAAGCACTGTTAATATCCCAGACATCTCGGTCTTGAACACACCAAGCTGAAGGAGCTAATAACAATTCGGCACCTTGTAATGTTAAAATTCGTGCGACTTCGGGAAAGCCCATGTCATAACAAATCATGATACCGATTTTACCAATCGGTGTTTCAAACACCGGGAAAGTATCACCGCGCCCAAACCACTGTTTTTCAAGCCCAAAGGCATGAACTTTACGAAAAACACCACTGATACCTTCACATCCCGGATTCCAAACACCGACAGAGTTATAGATATCACCTAAATATTCACCACGCTCAACAAAGCCGCTCACAATAGTGATATTTAGACGAGTAGCAAGCTCGCTAAATAGCCTATAGGTTTCACTTCCGATGGAATCGCTTAAATCCCACAACTTAGTGGTCAGTAAGTCACCACGGTAACCTGTTGTCGCCAATTCAGGGAAACAAATCAATTTTGCCCCTGAATCTGCGGCTTGTTGGCATAACTGCGCCATACGTTGCAAGTTATTGGTTTTATTGCCAAGTTCTGAATCAAACTGAGCCAGAGCAACTTTAACTTTTGTACCTGACATTGTTTAATCCTTAATCTAAATGAGAGACTTTGCGAAAGTGTACCGTTTCAACACCTTTCGCTTTCGCCTGCCAGCGCATGCCTATCCAATAGGCTACTGCACCAGTAATCAAAGAGTTAAGCGCAGGGATACCATAGTCAGCGTGCAATGGACCTAATTCCGAGGTTCCCCATCCAACAGCCACAGCAATCACCCACACAACTAATGTAACAGGGTTATATGCTTCACAGCTTGGTGGTAATATGCCTTGCTCTCGAGTGATATCTAATTCTTTACGGTCACGCTTCAATAAATAATAGTCAACAACCATAATCCCTGCGACAGGCGGGATGGCTATTCCTAAGTAAATTAAGAAACCAATAAAGTTATCTAAGATCCCTAACATTGAAGCGATTGTGCCAAAGATACCAATCACCCACGTTAAATAACGGCGGTCAAAACGCTTATTGAAGATAGCATTTAGTAGTGTTGAAAAACCTAAAGATGACGAATACAGATTGATATCATTCATTTTTATTGTCGAGAAGATAACAATCGATGCACCTAATAGGCCAGTCAGCGCCATCATTAAATCAAATACTTGGCTTGTACGTAATGATAATGCCATTAGTACTGCTATCATATTGACCAATAGTTCACCAAAAAATGTGCCGATGAGAGTCATCCAAAACACATCTTTAGGCCCTTTCATAAAGCGACTGATATCGGGTGTTGTTACTGCAGCAATAATAAAACCACCAGCAACCATTGTAATGGCCGCAGGCATAGTCATTAATGGCCCGGCGGGTTCAGTGTCATTGATAAGCGTACCAATATCTTGACCTGATAATAAATTATATGTCGCCCAACCTAACGCGAATAAAAATAGCGGCGTTGAGATATTGGCAGTAATAGATAAAAATCGGTACCCATATACTGTTATAACCGTCACCGCAATACCTGTAATAAGTGACCAAGTCCCTGGTGTTAGCACATTAGTCGCTTTATACATTCCATCCGCAAAGAAACCATTTTGGACGCCAAACCAGCCCATTAAGGAGATAGCAATCGCGCCACCAATGAGAGCTGAGCCTAACTTACCAAAACCCGCCCACCGAGACAGTAGGCTGATTGACATTCCTTCACGGCACGCAGCCGCTCCAAGCCCCCAGCTGACAACCTGTAAAATTACAGAGCCAAGCATTGTTGCCCAAAACGCCTGCCAAAAAGTTAACCCATACCCAAGAGCTGCACCTAACATCACTTGTGAAACACAAGCTAGTGCGCCAATTCGTAGAATTAACACTTCATAGAACGGTCTACGAGCACTTTGGGGTACTCGAGCCAAAGAATAATCTTCACCTGCTTTATTCGCCATATCGCACCTGCTGTGTGGTTGTCTTTGCTTATTTTTTACTGGCTTTATTATAAGTTCCATTATATGGAACTAGGTTTCATTTATTCTACAAGGCAAATGATATCCATGATCGATACCAATTCGCAAGCAGAATTTATCTTTTCAGATAGTTTTTTATTATGAAATATTTTGGGAAACGAGGGAATATATAGATTGAAAAAAATATTATCAGGAAATGAAGAAGTTAAAAATAACACATTTAATTAGCAGAATTTATTTGAGGAACTCAGTTCCAATAAATGAGACTATTCTTGAGCAGATATCTCTTTCAAGTTAGCATTTAATGCCTTCTTTATATCTTCTGCACCAAACCCTGTGATGCAGAAGACACACAGTTATTATTTAGCTTATAAATGATTAAGCTATAAACTATTCCCTCGCTAATGCGTCAATTGGGTTTAAGCGAGCCGCATTTCGAGCCGGTAAAAAGCCAAAAATAATACCAATGGCTGTTGAACAAGCAAAGGCACTGATTAACGCCACAGGATCAAAAGAGAAAGTCCAGCCCGGTAGCGCCATTTGAGCCAATAAACTAATTCCATACGATAGGCCAATTCCCATCAGCCCGCCCATTAAACATACCAGCACGGCTTCGATGAGAAATTGCTGCATCACATCGCTGGTTCTAGCCCCTACCGCCATGCGAATACCAATTTCCCGCGTCCTTTCTGTCACAGAAACCAGCATAATATTCATCACACCAATTCCTCCAACCACTAATGAAATGACGGCCACTAGTGTGAGGAATAACTGCATTGTTTGGGTTGTTTTCTCTGCCGTTTTAATAAAGGTATCTAGGTTATAGGTAAAAATATCTTGCTTACCATGACGCAATGTCAATAAACGGATCAGTTGCTGCTCCGCTGTTTTAGCATCATAGCCCTCTTTAACCCGCACAGTGATACTGTCGTAGTATGGCCGGTTAAGCACTTTACTATTTACCGTGGTGTCTGGTAACCAAATGGATAATGACTTATTCGAACCAAAAGCTGATTTTTTTTCTTCAAGTACACCGATGACCGTTGCTGGCATATTACCAATGAGTAAAGTTTCGCCAATAACATGCTCTTGTTTAGGAAAAAAGCGGCGCTTGGTGTTAGCATCAATGACCACCACTTGGGCTCGTCTGTCCGCCATATCTTGAGTAAACCCCATTCCTTCTGAAAACCTTGAAGCATAAACATTAAAATAATCACGCCCAACACCTGAAAGTTGAGCTGATGCATCTAAATTGCCTTTTCTTAGCCGAGTTGAGCTATTTAATTCCCCAGAGACAGCATGGACATAAGGTTGCTTAGCAATCGCGTCAATATCCGACGACTTTAATGATTGCCTATTTTCCGCATCGTCACTCCCGAAGTCTTTCCCGGGATAGATAGAAATGGTATTGGTTCCGATCGATTTAATATCATTGAGTACCATGCCTTGCGCCGCATCGCCAATCACCATAATTGAAACCACGGAGGCAATACCAATTATAATTCCAAGCATCGTCAGCAGCGTGCGCATTTTATTGACAACCATGGCTCGCCAAGCCATTAACAATGCCTCACTAAATCGGCCATACATTTGATTTAATGTGAGTTTTCTTGCAGGAGCTTTTGGTAATGAATTCGTACGTATCGAGGCTTTACTCCCCGAATCTTTCAAAATTTCGCCATCTTTAATTTCTACGATACGTTCCGCTTGCTGAGCAATTTCGGGATCATGAGTAACAATAATCACTGTATGCCCCTGAGCACAAAGGTCTTTTAAAATACTCATGACCTCTTCCCCTGAATGGCTATCTAGCGCTCCTGTTGGCTCATCCGCGAGAATTATTTGCCCACCATTCATTAGAGCGCGAGCAATACTCACGCGCTGTTGTTGCCCGCCAGACAACTGACTTGGACGATATTCAATTCGCTCCCCAAGCCCTAAACGCTGTAATAGTTGAGCTGCTCGTTCACGACGTTGGTTTTTACCTGCCCCTGCATATACCGCAGGTACCTCAACATTTTGCTCCGCACTTAAATGGCTTAATAAATGGTAACGTTGAAAAATAAAACCGAAATGCTCTCGACGCAATTCTGCTAATTGGTCGTTATCTAATGTTGCAACGCTTTGGCCATCAATACAGTAATTCCCTTCTGTTGGTTTATCTAAGCACCCAATAATATTCATGAGTGTAGATTTACCTGAACCAGAAGCACCTATAATTGCTACCATCTCACCTGCATTAATTTGCAGTGAGACATTTTTTAAGACCGTAACTTGGTTTTCACCTTCCCCGTAGCGGCGAGTGATCCCTTGAAGATCAATTAGCGCAGCCATAGTTAGTATTCCGCCTCACTGTGCCCAATGACGACTTTGTCACCTTCATTTAGGCCTTTGGTAATTTCCACATACACATCGTTTCGGCTACCAATTTCAACTTGTTTTTTCTCGACTTTATTGCCTTGCAGAATATCCACTTCATAGGTTTGTGGTGAAATTTCATTGCCTAATGCAGATAGTGGTAGCAACAGCACATTCTTACGTGAATCTAATTCAATCGTGACCTGAGCGGTCATCTGTAATTTCAGCAAATGTTGCGGGTTAGGCACTTCAAAACGCGCATAATAGAAAATGGCATCATTAATTTTTTCAGGAGTTGGCAAAATATCCTTTAATTGCCCAGCAAACTTTTTATCTGGAGCGCCTAGAACAGTAAAAGAAGCATCTTGACCGGGTTCCAAATAAATTACGTCGGCTTCAGAAACTTCGGCTTTCACTAGCATCGTGTCCAAATCCGCAAGGGTTAAAATTGTTGGTGCTTCTTGGGCAGCAATAACTGTCTGCCCCTGTAGTGTTTTAATAAAGGTCACAATGCCATCCATTGGCGCTGTAATTTGCGTATAGTTTAAATTATTTTTTGCTGTGTCTAATGTGGCCTGATTACGTTTAATTTGTGCTTGATAAGTAGCAACTTGCGCTTTTTTCACCTCAACATCTGTTTTGGCTTTATCGAGATCTTGCTGAGCAACAGCTTGTAACTTCGCCAAACTCAGATGGCGCTGATAAGTCACCTGAGCAAGACGCAGCTCGGCTTGAGCTAATGATAAATTGGCTTCGAGCTCACGTGTTGTTGCCTCAGACTCAATAACATCATTTTGGGCTTTTTTCGGGTCAATAACCGCTAATAAATCGCCTTTTTTAACATAATCTCCCTCTTTGACATACAGAGTTTGCAGCTGCCCACTCACCTGAGCCCCCACATCGACTTTACGTACGGCATCAAGTTTCCCCGTTGCCAGTACTTGTTTATCTAAATTGCCTCGAGTGACATCTACGGTTTGAAAAACCTTGGCTTCCTCACGATTAAAAAGAAACCCAGCGGTGATTAGGGCAACAATAATGATTGCCAAATAAATCGGCCACTTTTTCTTAGGCTTTGCCTTCATGTTTACTTGCTTCCTATGAACAAAAAGAGGGCTTTGCCCTCTAAGATCGCTGACAACGTGTAAAAAGGTGGATCCAATTAGTTGCCAGCTAAAAACTAATGATCAAATTATATATCACTTAAGTTATCAATTGATTCAACATGTGATAAACCTGAGAGAGCCATTTCTTAATAATCAATCAACAACAAGTAATATTTATCGATATCACCATTAATTTGCTTTCCCCCTTGCCAACCATGCCACGCGAGAAAACATACTTTTTAATTGCAGAGGAATACTGTCTGGCCCTAGTTCTGCGGCTCTATTTACAGTAGCTAGCGCTAAATCTGGTTTCGATGTACGAGAAATCGCCTTAATAATGACTCGCCTGGTTGAAACCTTCGCATTATCTGGAATATCAGCAATTTCATGATAAAGGCTTCTAAACCCTTCACGATATAGGAAATGTTCCATATCTGGTGCGGGGAGCATCGTTAGCCTATCCCTATCTGAGGAATTAATTTTGTTGGCATAATGTGTCGCTGTTGCTGCATACTTGCGCCCAGCCTCATCACCATCGGTTAAAACATGCCATTCAATACCCATTTTATTGGCAAACTTCAGCAATGGTTTCAAACCACTTTGTGCAAATGCAATAACTTTTATTCCTTCAGTTTCAAAGTAATAGTTACACTGGCGCGAAAATTCATTCATCAACCAAATTTCAGTTTCCCCTTCAACTAATAACCAGCAGCGAGCAAACAGCGCTGATGGACGATTAAAGCGAATATGGAAAGAAATTTTACGTAATTCTTCAGCACTTAAATCATTTTCACTCAATCGATAAGCTGAAACTTTATTGGTATTGCGTACCAAACGACACAAATCTTCCAGAGGTGCTAATGAAAGTAACTCCCCTGAGTTCGTCGTGGTAATCCGCTGTAGAGAAAATAGGCTAAATAACCCCCATGCGATGGAGAGCATAATCGGGTGTAAGCGTGTTTCTGGATCTTCAACGATAATCAATGGCCGTGCATGTTTATCTAACTGAATATTACCTTTTGATTGTAATAACGAAGAAAACATTCCTAAGATAATTAAACGAATATTGCGTTGGTTTGGTTTAGCGATTAAACGGCTAATATTATCAAGTGCTTTCCACCCACGCTTGCGCGGTTCTATATTGACAATTGAGTTATCCAGTTTTATAAGATGCGCGCTCTGCCCTGAAAAATAATGACTGAGCAGCTGTTGCATTGCATCAATACCATCACCAAGGTCCTCGTCACTTAAACATTCAGGATTATTGACCAATGCATGGGTTAATTCTTTAATGCGAACGTTGAACAAATCACGTAAATCTTTTTGGCCCGTAACGATAGTTTCAGTGTTAAGTGTATGCAAAAAGCGGGCATCTCGCAGGCGAATAACCGGATACAACCTAATAATTTCTTTAATGTATTTACCTACATTATCTAAAGAAAGCTTATTACCGCCTGAGTTCAAAAAGTTTTTATCTACAACTATCGTGTCATCATCTCTCAGCTCTGCGCTAACACGATAGAAAATATGTTTAAGGCCATCTCCGTTATCGACCCAAACAGAGTTAAGATTATGAAAACGATATGATTGATGACGTCCTTTTCGGCGTTCACAAAATTTTAGAACAATCTGTAATGAGCGGTAACGTGATTCATCGTTCCCTGCTGGGTGATGGAAGTCATGAAGGCTGAATTGGTAATCTGTATGCTCAGGGGAAAGAAGAAGGTCAAGTGCGTCCAGTAAACTCGATTTTCCCCAGGAATTCTCACCGACTAAAACCGTACTATTATTCAGTTCTAAAGAAAGCCGGTTAATCCCTCTAAATCCGTATATTTCCACACGTTCCAGGTACATATTACTCTCCTTGGAAGATTTTTAATTCACCCTCAATATTATTAGTTTTCATTACATACCGGGTGATTCCGTCAATTAAACAGACTAAAAGACACTATTTAGAGCTTACCGATTAAGCGCCTTTATTACTATAAATATGTAAGCAAAATAAAAATACTTATAACAAAACAGCGAACTGTGTTGAGCATCTAATTACAGTGTTATAAAATAGTAAAACTTTCATTTTTAGTGTTTTTGACCTATTTTTCTTTCTTTAACCAATAAAAAAATTTTATAACAATAAATTCTTTTAGCACAGGGCGCTAAATCAGGTTTATGCTTCGATAACCTAAATAAAAAAGATAAGCATAACCCTTTGTTTACATTAACCTAGTCGATGGGATAACCTCTAAGGAAACGGCCATGTATTCAGGACTCTTAATTATTCTTCTACCGTTAACACTCGGTTATCTTATTCCTATTAAAAATAAACGTATTCTCCATCGAGTTCATCAATCTCTGAATTCAATGGTATATGTTATTTTATTTTTAATGGGAATTACCCTCGCACTACTTGAAAACTTAAGCGTTCACTTATTTTCTATTTTAATTTATGCAGTTACCTTTTTTGGTTGCATATTTTCATTGAATGTAATCTCACTGTTATTGCTCGACAGATTTGATCCATGGAGAATTCCGCAACATAAACAAGAAAAGCCACCTTCACGAATCAAAATGGTTCTCGAATCCTTACAGCTATGCGGTGTGCTACTACTCGGATTTGCCGTTGGCTTGACGCATTTTGACTTTCTACACTATGCCGACAAAGGCAGCCAAGTGGCGTTAATGCTATTGCTATTACTTGTCGGTATCCAGCTACGCAATAGTGGCATGAGCATCAAGCAAATTTTAATCAATCGCCGTGGTACCACCATCGCGTTTGTCATGGCAATCAGTGCGTTAGCCGGTGGCGCGTTAGCTGCATTTTTACTCGATCTTCCAGTGAAAATGGGGCTAGCGCTCGCTTCTGGCTTTGGCTGGTACTCATTAACAGGCATCGTACTTACCGATGCATATGGCCCAGTCATGGGAAGTGCGGCTTTTTTCAATGACTTAGCAAGGGAACTTGCTGCCATCATGCTCATTCCTATTATTATCAACCGGTACCGCTCAACGGCTCTTGGCATTTGCGGTTCAACATCAATGGATTTTACATTACCTGTTTTACAACGCAGCGGTGGAGTTTCAATTGTCCCTGCCGCCATTGTTCACGGCTTCGTACTTAGTCTAATTACGCCAATTCTTATGGCCTTCTTTACATAGGTAAAATTTCAGTCACAATAGCCGTTAATTTGCGTGAAACAGGAAATTAACATGACAGATAAACAACGTGTTTTAGTGTTGGGCGCTAGTGGCTATATTGGTCAGAATTTGATCCCTAAACTCATTGAGCAAGGATATGACGTAACAGCAGGTGCACGCCGTGTTGATTGGATGCTATCTCAAGGCTGGCAAGACACCCAATGCATTTATGTAGATCTTCACGACCCCGAAACATTAAAAGGTGTCATGGAAGGCATCGACATTGTTTATTTCCTCGTTCATAGCATGGCTGACCAAGCCAATTTAGTCGAACGTGAGCGCGCAGCCGCTCGCAATGTGCAACAAGCCCTTGAAGGCTCAAGCGTTAAACATGTTATCTATCTCAGCGCATTACAACACGGGCATACCTATTCACCACACCTAATAGCACGGCGTTTAACCGGTGATATTTTACGTGAGAGCCAAGTCCCTGTTACTGAAATTCGTTCATCCATTATCGTTGGCTCTGGTTCTGCTGCATTCGAAATCATGCGCGATATGGTCTACAACTTAGCGATTTTAACGCCACCGCGTTGGGTTCGCTCTAAGTCGTCACCTATCGCCCTGTCGAATATTTTGTATTATTTAACGCAACTAGCAAAAATACCAACAACCGAGAACCGAATTTTCGATGCGGGTGGTCCTGAGTTTATTAGCTACCAAGAACTATTTAAACGCTTTATTAAAGTCAGTGGTAAACGGCGTTTACTTATCCCTATTCCGATCCCCATCAGTATGATCTCTGTGCATTTCATCAGTTTGATCACCTCTGTGCCACCATCAATTGCTAAGGAGCTAATCCAAGGCTTGCAGCACGATCTCCCGGCAGATGATAAAGCGTTACGAGAACTGATCCCACAAACCTTAATTTCTTTTGATGACGCGGTTAGAACCACTTTAGCTGAAGAAGCCGATGCCGTTGATAACGCAGATTGGGGTTATGACCCAGAAGTCAGAAAGCGTTGGCGTCCTGGTTATGGCTATTACCCAAAACAAGCGGGAGCAACCCTTGGAACAACGGCCAGTTCAGAATCGCTCTGGTATACAGTGCAACAGATTGGCGGAAAAAACGGCTATTTCTATGCCAATGGTCTGTGGAAAACCCGCGCCATCATGGATGATATGATGTTGAATAAAGTGAAATATGGCCGCCCCGATCGTGAACAGCTCCAACTCGGTGATGAGATTGACGGCTGGCGCGTGATTAATCTTGAGCCTAATAAACAACTTAGCTTGTTATTTGGTATGAAAGCTCCAGGACTTGGCCGCCTAACTTTTACTATTCATGATAGCGGAAACCGCCGTTCAATCGATGTTCGGGCATGGTGGCACCCTGCTGGCTTTTGCGGTCTACTCTATTGGTTTGCCATGATGCCTGCACATTTATTTATTTTTAAAGGCATGGCAAAACGCATCAGTGAGCTAGCTTATGAGCGGGATAAACAACTCGCTAAACAACAGCAAGCAGAGCAACTGACCGTTAAATCAGAATAAATTTAGCGTAAAAACCAAATTTTTATGCAGAAATTATTGCATAAATATGCTCATAGGATTAATATCGCGGGTAGTGAAATAAGATATTATTGGTACACATGAGCATTCAATTAAAAAACATCAACTGTTTCTATGGTTCCCATCAGGCACTCTTTGATATCAATCTAGAGTGTTCTTCTGGTGAGACTATGGTATTACTCGGGCCAAGCGGAGCAGGTAAAAGCTCATTGTTACGTGTCCTCAATTTATTAGAAATGCCACGTTCAGGCCACTTAAATATTGTGGGTCAGCAATTTGACTTTTCTTCAGCTCCAGATGCGAAAGCGATTCGTGAGCTGCGTCAAAATGTGGGAATGGTATTTCAACAATATAACCTATGGCCTCATTTGAGCGTTATGGACAACTTAATTGAAGCACCGTGCCGCGTGTTAAAATTGTCCAAGCAAGAAGCGCAAGCAAAAGCCTCTAAGCTATTAGAGCGCTTACGGTTGTCTCAATTTGCTGATCGCTACCCCTTACATTTATCGGGTGGGCAGCAACAGCGTGTTGCGATTGCTAGAGCATTGATGATGGAACCAAAAGTTTTATTATTTGATGAACCAACTGCTGCACTTGACCCAGAAATCACCGCACAAGTTGTTGATATTATTCGAGAACTATCTGCAACTGGAATTACGCAAGTCATCGTTACTCACGAAGTGGAAATTGCTCGTAAAACCGCTAGCCGTGTAGTGTATATGGAAAATGGCCATATAGTAGAACAAGGGGATGCAAGCCATTTCACTGCACCTCAAACAGAAGCATTTGCAAATTATCTGTCACATTAATAGATATAGGATTAAGCAATGAAAAAAATTATATTAGCTGCACTACTGGGCGCTGTAACCCTATCTGCAACTGCTGCGGAAAAAGAAACCATCCGTTTTGCAACAGAAGCGACTTACGCACCTTTTGAAATGTTCGATAAGAATAACCAAATCGTTGGCTTTGACGTTGATTTAGCCAATGCCATGTGTGAAAAAATGAATGCAACTTGTACATTTACTCACCAATCTTTCGACAGCTTAATCCCTAGCTTAAAATTCCGCCGCTTTGAAGCATTAATGGCAGGTATCGATATTACCCCTGAGCGCCAACAGCAAGTGGATTTCACTGAAACTTACTACCCTAACTCAGCAGAGTTTATTGCTGTGAAAGAAAAAATCAGCTCAGTAGACCAATTAAAAGATAAAAAAATTGGTGTTCAAAACGGAACCACTCACCAAAAATATATCATGGAACAACATAAAGGTATGACAACCGTTCCTTATGATAACTACCAATCTGCTATTTTAGACCTGCAAAATGGCCGTATCGATGCCGTCTTCGGTGATACCGCAGTTGCTGACGAATGGTTAAAAGCTAAAGGTAACGAAAACTTAGCCGCTGTAGGTGAAAAAGTGACTGATCCACAATATTTTGGTATTGGGCTTGGTATTGCGGTGCGTAAAGGAAATAAAGAGCTGTTGGATAAAATGAATAAAGCCTTAGCTGAAGTTAAAGCAGACGGCACTTATGATGCTATCCACAAAAAATGGTTTCAACAGTAATTGATATAATTAATGAGCAACTTTCTATTTTTAACAAGTGCCGCCGGTATTACCGTCGGCCTTGCTGTTTCTGCACTGGTTTTGGGGCTGATCCTCGCCATGCTATTTACCGCGTGGGAATCCGTCCGTTTTAAACCTATTGCCTTTTTAGGGACTTGTTGGGTTACTTTGATTCGCGGTCTACCTGAATTACTGGTCGTGTTGTTTGTCTATTTTGGTACATTACAACTGATCAATTTGTTTGGTGATGGGTTCGATATAAACCTCGGTTTTTGGCAAGGCACTATCCAGATTGACCCCAGCATATTCTTTGCTGATAGTGGTGAATTTGATTACACCCCATTTGTTTGTGGTGTTATTGCCCTCGCCTTGTTATACGCATCTTATGCATCACAAACATTAAGAGGGGCTTTAAAAGCAGTACCTTATGGTCAATGGGAAGCCGGTTTTGCATTAGGCTTAAACAAACGTACTATTTTCTTTCGGTTCATTATGCCGCAAATGTGGCGCCATGCGCTTCCAGGCTTAGGTAACCAATGGCTTGTATTATTAAAAGATACTGCGTTAGTTTCACTCATCAGCGTTAATGATTTGATGTTGCAAACAAAAACAATCGTCAATAGGACTCACGAACCATTCACATGGTACGCCATTGTGGGTTTGATTTACCTTGCCATTACGTTAGTCAGCCAAGTTATTTTAAAACGTATTGAATTGCGTACGACTCGCTTTGAGCGAGGTGAATCAAAATGATGGATTTAATTTTAGATATTCTTCCTGGGCTACCAACCAGCTTATCACTGACATTTAGTGCTCTTATTGTAGCTTTTATCTTAGCGATATTATTTACTTTAATTCTTTCACTTAAAACCCCCGTGGTTTCTCAAGCCGTTAAAGTCTATATCACGCTTTTCACTGGTACGCCTTTATTGGTGCAGTTCTTCTTAATTTATAATGGTCCAAGCCAGTTTAAATCGCTGCAGAATTACCCAATGCTATGGGAGTTTATCTCAACCCCTTGGGTATGCGCCATGATAGCATTGGCACTAAATAGTGCAGCATATTCTACTTTGTTATTCCACGGTGCAGTTAAAGCTATTCCGTCAGGCCAATGGCAATCGTGCCAAGCCCTCGGGATGAGCAAAATGCAAACCATGCGTATTATTTTGCCTTATGCCTTTAAACGTTCGTTATCGTCCTATTCCAATGAAGTCGTCCTGATTTTCAAAAGTACTTCACTTGCCAGTACGATTACAATGCTAGATGTTATGGGTTACAGCCAACTGATCTTTGGTCAAAGCTGGAATGTGATGGCGTTTGTTGCAGCAGGAATTATTTATTTAGTGGTCAATGCAATTTTGACCATTCTAATGCGCTTAATTGAACGCAAAGCGTTGGAATTTGAGCACAGAGGTTAGTCCTTCTTTCTCGCCGACAAGTAAAAAAAGCTTGGTGTTATGCCAAGCTTTTTTTAATAAGATTCATTGTTTTTTGAAAGAACATTAAAATTACAAATACCATAATTCAGGTCATTGCATAAACAAAATAAATAATTGAGATGACTATGCCTAATATTAAATTTGACATTCCTTTTAATCAAAATAAATTAATTACCTATTTTAAAAAAGACAAAAAAAACATAATAAGTAACAAACTATCTCTTGTAAAGAATACATCACATATAACTAATGGCCTTTGTTATGGATTGTCCTCTGCTTATCTTTGTAATGAAAACAAGAATCAAGGTGATAAATTAATAAAAACCATAACTTCACAATTAAAAAAATGCAACCAAGATAAAGCATCAAACAAATTTAAGTTACTTAGTACAAAAACAAAGAAATACAATTATAATATATCGACATTGAACACTCATTTAGCTAATATTTTAAACATTCAAATAAATTGCTCACGCGCATATAATTTCAATTACATCTCATACAACTTAGATTCAATTATTGGAGAAACAGTGTCCCAAAAACTCTCTCTAGATAAAAAGATAAGCTACCTAAATACCAATGAAGAAACTAAACCATTAATAATTGATAATAAAAAAAACAACAGCTTATATAACATACTATTTTTTCTTAATGAAAGAAAAGATGTAATTAATGATAAAATATCATTTTCAAAAGAGAGTCATGAAGTTTTAAAACTGGTGAATTTATACTACAATCTGTTAAAAACAGAAAATATTGAATTCTATCCTAAATCAGATTTAAATATAGATATCCTTCATAAAATAAAAAATGACATAGAATTAAGTGAAGCTGAAGTAATAGATTTTTTAAAAAGCTCATTTAAATTTTTAGCCAAAAATGAAATGTATAAAAATACGTCTAAAAAATTAAACTTTGGTTTAGTAAACTGTAAAGAACGAAAAATCAATGACGATGAAAATTTAATTTTCAATAATAACCGTTCATCCATTCAAGAACTTAAGGACAGAATAAAAAGCATAATAAACAATGAAAGGGATTTTCATTCATTAATTATTTATGATAATCATTGCATGGCTATTTCGATTAAACGTAACTCAACAAGCTCCGATTATATCTATAAATTCTTTGATTCTAATAAAGGGATAAAAAAATATAAAACTCAAGAATCTTTTTTTGATGATATTGAAGAGTTACTTTCCAATCATAGTTCAGATAAAACTCTAATCAAAACACTGGATTTTCCAGTTGAAATAATCTCAATGGAATCACTTAATAATTCTAGTTATAATATTTTATAAAATAACTAGAATAAATTTTGAAAATAGAGCATAAAAATGTCGAACAATAAGCTGTTCAAATAGGCTTTACTGTTCGATTCGCTTTAGCAATGTCAGCACTTCAAAGTGTGCAGTATGAGGAAATAAGTCAAATAACTGGACTTTACAGACTTGATAGCCAGCCAACAGTTGTAAATCTTGCGCCATGGTTTGTGCATTACAGCTAGAATACAAAATATATTCAGGCTGCATATGCGTAAGGTAATCGCATAATTCCTTACCGATCCCTCGACGTGGCGGATTAACTAAAATAAGCTGAGGGATATCCTGATTCGCCGTGGCAAAACGCGTTGAATCAAGGGCTTTAAACTCAACATGCTTTAATCCAAGTTCATCCGCTGATTGCTGTGCGCTGGCAATCGCTGGTGCACTGATTTCTATCCCTGTTAAGCGAGTGTCTTTTTCAGCACAGTGCAACCCAAAACCGCCCACGCCACAAAACAGATCCCACAAGCTATCGATATCTAACGCTTTAACCCATTCTCTAGCGGTTTGGTATAATTTTGCAGCCACTATAGGATTCGTTTGGAAAAAACCTTGTGGACGAATAAATAAAGGGACTTGATTAAACTCTTCACGAAGTGTGCGCTGCTCCGTTAAGAAAATTTCATCCTCACCTTCAAGTATTGCCATATGCACGGGTTGAATATTGGCGGTGATCACCTCAAGCTGTGGCAACTGTTCTTGTAGCCATGGCAGTGCCTTTTTTAATTGCTCAATTTTTTTCTCTGAGCGCAACACAAACCGCAGCATAAATTTCCCAGTATGATGACTTTGAGTCAATAATAGGTATTTTAACTCACCACGTTTGCGTTCAATGTTATAAGGCGTCAGCCCTGCCCTTGCAATAAAAGGAATAATGGCACTAAACACATCAGAAAAGGCATCTGGATACAACGGGCAGTCCGTTAAATCTACACCTTGCCCATCTCGCCCAACAATACCTAAAATGGGCTTCTCAACACTACCACTAACGACCATTTTAGCTTTATTGCGAAAAGCCGTTTGCGGCCCTGTAGCTGGAGGCTGAAATAGGGAGGTATCAATAGCAGGTAAAAGAGCCTGTAGTTGGCTCTGCTTTTCAATAATTTGCTGTTCAGGAGTTAGTGTTAGCCATTGGCATGAATGGCATTGCCCTGTGGCATACTTTTCACAATGCATAACAAAGACTTAGTGGATGATTATCGAAGGTTTGTCGTCAAGAGAATGCTCAGAGTCTTCATCAACATTGTCATCGTCTTCACTGAAATCATCTTGATTCGCATACAGCAAGTTATTGCTAAAAATTTCAAATACAATAGCTGAAATTTGTTCTTCTGCTTGCTGTAAAAAATGACCGAATTGACGATATGTCATTCCTGCTGCTAATGAAAATGATTGGCTAACAATCAATTTAGGCAAGTTTTCATTATTTATTTCAAGGAAAACTTTTGCCGTTAATGAGCTGGCATTAATTTGGCTGATATTCGCCACTAACGTCACAATCGCTGTCGGTTTGAGCTCAGCTAATGCAGACAACACCAAAACATTATTTAAAATATCGAGCTTCGCATCAAAAATACCGTCAATATTTTGCATATGAGGTAAATGTAATGCAGAGCAGGAATCACACTCGAAATAAGAGGTTTTGAGTTGGTCTAGCCATTCACGTAACTTAGTGATGTCAGGGTAACAAATAGAATCCATGGGCAGTAACCTTCTTCAACTCAAAATAGTCGTGCAATATTGATTTGTTAGGGTTTTGGCACATTTTCCCCCTAACGAAAAAAACGAATAATTCTCACATATTGTAGGCCGAAACACCAGTAAAACCGCGTTTAATCTGCTTATTCATCGAGTTTATTATCTGTAGAGTCTGATTTTTTAGAGGCTTTCTTTTCTGGTTGTTTATTATCTATCCCCAAAAAACTCAGGCCATGAATTGCTCGCCAGACAATATTGATCATTGCAGGTACCAAACAGCCAATACCGACCATAATAATGCTGACGATAGCCCCCGGCTGCATTAAAGGCTCCGGCAGGGTGATATAGTCATTTAATGCCAACAACACAATGATAAGCAGAATGATCCCGACACCTTCTAACACGATAATGGGCTTTGGCATATCCGCCAATGAACGCATCGTCCCTTTAGACTGAGGTTTATTACTCATTCTTCCTCTCCTCTCATTATTGTGTCACTTCCTCAAACTGAGGATTATATGCCATACCTATAGGTATAACAGGAAAATTCGACTTTTATTTCATAATTTATGTAGGCATAGTATTGAGCATTGTAATTAGAATCTGAGTTCAAGATAAAAAGGAGATACTATGTATACTGTTATTTTTGGTCGTCCTGGCTGCCCATACTGCGTTCGTGCAAAAGAACTCGCTGAAAAACTGAAAAATGAACGTGAAGATTTTGACTACCGCTATGTTGATATTCAAGCAGAAGGTATTTCTAAAGAAGATTTATCTAAAACTGTCGGCAAACCTGTTGAAACCGTTCCACAAATTTTCATTGATGAGCAACACATTGGTGGGTGCACAGATTTCGAAGCTTATGCAAAAGAAAATTTAAATCTTTACAAATAGTTAGCCACTTCCGTTTTTCATCTCAACAAGCAAAGTTGTTCACTTATTTATCGGTGCTGACACTTTGCTTGTTCTTTTTGTGCTATTTAAGCCAAATTTAATAAAAATATTGCACTTTTTTTCATCTAGGTGAGAACTTTCTTTTTTAGACGGAGTCTTAATTAATGCCACTGCTTTTCTTTGATGTCCCCATATTGAGGAGCCCGATAGCCAACTTTTTGTTTTCCTGCTATCGGGTTTTTTGTTTCTAACGACTGGGTTCACCTTGCAATGTAATGATTAACCTACGTTTTCCACCATAATTTCGGTGCTCACATAAATAAATCCCCTGCCACGTCCCCAAGTTTAAACGCCCTTTAGTAATCGGAATAGTCAAACTGGCACCTAATAAACTGCTTTTTAGGTGAGCTGGCATATCATCACTTCCTTCATAATCATGTTTATAATAAGGCTCATTTTCAGGAACGGCCTGATTAAAAAAACTTTCGAAATCTTCTCTGACAGTGTAATCCGCATTTTCATTTATCGTTAAAGATGCCGATGTATGTTGAATAAAAATATTGGCTAAACCAACATTGATTAAACTAAGTTCGGGAAGCTGCTTGAGAATTTCTTCTGTCACTAAATGAAACCCTCTTGCTTTTGCGCTAAGTTGTATCTCTTTTTGCCACCACATCACTTTTTTTCTTCCTTTTACTTATCAAAGTCTGTTACTGCACTAAATAATTATTGAGTAATAGTTAAACCGCAAGTAAATTTGTCGCACAAAGCTTTCAATAATAAGACAAAGGGACTTTACCTGCTCATTAAGAAACTTTAATCTCCCTTTTTGACTCTATTCTGTCTCACTAACTATCTGTCCGAGGTACTGAACTGTGCTGGAACAACTTAACCTTGATCTATTCAATTTGATCAATGCCACTCCAGAAACCGCAAGTGGAACCATTGCTGTAGCGAACGTGATTGCGAAACGTTTAATTTTGTTATTTCCACTATTTACTGTTGCTTGTTGGTTTTGGGGCGCCCAGCCAAATATGACTCGCCAACGTGCCTTTGCCTGTAAAGCCGCTATTGCTATCGTCATTGGTTTAACTATCTCATGGTTAATTGGTTATTTTGCTCCACATGACCGCCCATTTGTCATGGGGGTTGGTACCAATTTCTCTGATCATGAAGCTACGCCATCCTTCCCGAGTAATCATGGCACAATTGTCTTTACATTCGCCTTCGCATTCCTTTTCTGGCTAAGAACTTGGGTCGGGCTTGTGATGATGATCCCAGCTGTTGTGATTGCTTGGTCACGTATTTACCTCGGTGTTCATTGGCCTTTAGATATGGCTGGTGCTTTCATACTTGCGATGGTGGCATGCGGCTTAACTCAAATTCTCTGGTCTCTTGGTGCGAATAAAATTCAATTACCTATCACTCAACTATATAGCTTTATTTTTTCCCCACTTATTCGTAAAGGTTGGTTTCAACCATAACAATATAGACTCAAATACTGGCATTAATTAATGCCAGTATTTTTCGCCTTATAAAAATTGAGCTAAATCAAAGTTTCTGTTTATTTTCATTTTCATCATTAAAACTTTTTTGAAGTTATCAATAAAATTATCAAAACAATTAATTAACAAATATTTTGTTACCTTTTTCAATTATTTTTTTCGTTGCAAAAAAAGTGACAAATATAGGTCTGAGAAAAACATAAAATAATTAATATATAGTTCTATTCCCTCCAATTTTCAAACTAATTAATCACGCAATAAACCAATCAATAAATGAAAAATATTTTGTTATTTTTCATGTAAATACAAAAATACACAGCTTAGAAAATCGTACTACTATTACAGTACAGTTCAATATTCACATTGATATGGATGATATTTTAACCAGCTACATTCCGATCATTAATATAATAATATTTTTCTAATAGAATTTTATTCTACTCACATTTAAGCAAAGAAAAACTTATTTACTCAGTATTTAATCGCTAACAAAAATAAACTTAACACAAATTTATTTAACAATTTTATAAAATATGATTATTTCTCGCAATCTTGGGGGATATTTCTCTTTTGAGATAATGATCACGGCATTTTATTCTGGTAAAATATAAATTCACACACTCAAAATCCACTGTTAAAATTAAATGATAAAAATACAAAACTGATTGAAAATCAATTTACCGTAAATTTTAGTTTTATTTCCAATCAGATTGTTACGCAAAAGAAAACAATTGTTATTGAGTAATTGTTCGTACCAAAAGATTAAAAGTTCGTAACGCAATTGCCGTTACGCTAAATGATTTTTTTGACTTATATTTTCGGAGACTATTATGGATGCAACAAAAGTTGGTTCCATCGACAAAACAGCCTCGCAAACAGTAACGAGTAATGCTTGGCGCAAAACTGACACAGTATGGATGCTGGGTTTATATGGTACAGCTATCGGTGCTGGAGTGTTGTTTTTGCCAATCAACGCAGGTATGAGTGGTTTATTACCTGTTTTACTGATGCTGGTATTAGCCTTCCCAATGACATTTTTTGCTCACCGTGGGTTAACACGCTTCGTTCTCTCTGGTTCAAAACCTGACGGTGATATTACTGAAGTCGTCGAGGAACACTTTGGTCGCACAGCAGGTAACTGGATCACCCTACTCTACTTCTTTGCTATTTACCCTATTCTTCTTGTTTATGGTGTTTCCATCACCAATAACGTCAATAAATTCTTAACCGAATTATTAGGCGTTGGCGCACCACCACGCTGGTTACTTGCCTTGATCCTTGTCGGCGGAGTCATGGCGATTGTAGCATTCGGTGAAAAATACATCGTCAAAGTCATGAGTATGTTAGTGTTTCCATTTATCGCCGTACTGGTTGCATTCTCACTGTATATGATCCCACACTGGTCTGGTGATGTACTGAATACCTTAACTTGGGAAGGTATCACTGAAGCAACAAAAAATACGGGTGGGCAAAGTATTTGGGTCACCATTTGGCTGACAATCCCTGTGATGGTATTCGCATTTAACCACTCGCCAATTATTTCTGCTTTCTCTGTGGCAAAACGTGAAGAATACGGTGATGCCGCTGAACAAAAATGTTCACGGATCCTTGCATCCGCGCACATTTTGATGGTGCTGACCGTTATGTTCTTCGTGATCAGCTGTGTATTTACCTTATCTTCAGCAGATCTCGCACAAGCTAAAGCACAAAATATTAGTATCCTTGACTATTTGTCTGGCTATTTTGATCAGCCATTCATCAAGTATGCTGCTGCAATTATTGCCTTTATCGCAATTATTAAATCTTTCCTCGGCCACTATTTAGGGGCTCGTGAAGGTTTCAATGGCTTAGTTGAACGTGCTTATCGTGCAAAAGGTAAAACCATTGATGTTCGCAAATTAAACCGCGGTACTGCAATTTTCATGTTAGTCACCACTTGGATAGTAGCAACATTAAACCCGGGTGTATTGGATATCATTGAAAGCCTAGGTGGCCCAGTTATCGCTATCTTACTATTCTTAATGCCAATGTATGCAATTAGCAAAGTACCTGCGATGCGTAAATACTCAGGTAAAATCAGTAATGTATTTATCGTAATTATGGGTCTGGTCGCTATCTCTGCGGCAACATATAAGTTATTCTTCTAATTGAAGCCACTAGGTAGCAACCAGTAATGGAAGCTACCTAATTTCAATGACTTTCTACAAAAGGAAGCACTGAATATGATTAGTGTATTTGATATCTTCAAAATTGGTATCGGCCCTTCAAGCTCCCATACTGTCGGCCCAATGAAAGCAGGCAAACAGTTTGTTGACGACCTTATCCAGCAAGAATTACTCACTCGTACGACACGAATTTCAGTAGATGTCTATGGCTCACTCTCTTTAACGGGTAAAGGCCATGCAACGGATATGGCGATTATTATGGGCCTTGCGGGTAACTTACCAGACACCATTGATATTGACGCTATTCCTGCTTTTATGCGTAATGTAGAGCAAACTGAAAGGCTCTCCCTTGCACACGGGCAACATGAAGTTGATTTCCCTACTGAAGGTGGCATGAATTTTCATACTACCAACCTCCCCCTCCATGAAAATGGAATGAGTATTACGGCATTCAGTGGTGATGATGTTATTTACAGCAAAAATTACTATTCTATCGGTGGCGGTTTTATCGTCGATGAAGAGCACTTTGGCCAGTCTGATGAAAATGCAGTGCAAGTCCCTTACCCATTTAAATATGCGGCCGACCTGCAAAAGCATTGTAAAGACACAGGGTTATCACTTTCGGCACTCGTGATGCAGAATGAATTAGCATTACGTAGTAAAGAAGAAATTCAGCAATACCTCTCGTCCGTATGGGAGGTCATGAAATCCGGTATTGAACGGGGAGTGACAACCGAAGGTTTACTACCTGGACCATTACGTGTACCGCGCCGAGCAGCCGCATTACGCCGTCAACTCGTGACAACCGATAACACCAATATGGACCCAATGGCAGTCATAGATTGGATCAATATGTATGCGCTTGCCGTTAACGAAGAAAATGCAGCGGGTGGTCGTGTTGTCACGGCACCAACTAATGGCGCATGTGGCATCATTCCTGCGGTATTAGCTTATTATGATAAGTTTATTCGCCCTGTGAATGAAAATTCCTATACCCGTTACTTTTTAGTTTCTGGTGTGATTGGTGCGTTATATAAAATGAATGCATCAATTTCCGGCGCCGAAGTAGGTTGCCAAGGAGAAGTGGGTGTTGCTTGTTCGATGGCCGCTGCGGGGCTCGCCGAATTAATGGGCGGTAGCCCTGAGCAAGTGTGTATCGCAGCAGAAATTGCCATGGAGCATAACTTAGGTCTCACCTGTGACCCTGTCGGAGGGCAAGTTCAAGTCCCTTGTATTGAACGTAACGCCATTGCTTCCGTTAAAGCCGTGAATGCGGCACGCATGGCACTTCGCCGCGTCAGTGACCCACGTGTTTGCCTCGATAAAGTCATTGAAACCATGTATGAAACTGGTAAAGATATTAACGCGAAGTATCGAGAAACTTCTCAAGGCGGCTTAGCGATTAAATTGGCTCACTGCGAATAGTATTGGTTATCTATCGTCTCTAAAAAAATGCCTGCTAATGCAGGCATTTTTTTGTTCACATCATTTTCAACTCAACCATTATTAACCGAAAATGGCACTCCACCAGCCACTAATGGTTTTCATGATATAATCCCAAATACGCCCAAAGAACCCCGCTTCTTCAACCGCATTTTTTGCGACTAAAGGGTGCTGTTCGACGACTTCATCATTAAGAATAAAGTTAATCGTTCCCACTGTTTGGTTCTTAGCAAGAGGCGCTTCAAGTGAATCGTTGGTGAGTTGAATATCCACTTTTAAGTTTTGCAATTGCCCTTTAGGAATAGTAATAGAAACATCATCGGCAACACCTAAATCAACTTCTGAAGTATCACCAAACCAGACACGCTGCTTTTTCAATGTGTCATCAGCTTTAATTGGCGTGACAGTTTCAAAGAAACGGAAACCCCATGTTAGTAATTTTTCGCTTTCAGAAAAACGCACTCGGTCACTTGGTGCCCCCAACACAACTGAAATTAAACGCATATCACCTTCTGTTGCAGAGGCGACTAGATTATGACCTGCACCACTCGTGTGCCCAGTTTTTACACCATCCACCTTTAAATTTTGGTTCCATAACAGACGATTTCGATTAGGTTGACGAATTTTATTAAAGGTAAATTCCTTTTCCTTGTGCAATGCGTATTCATCGGGAACATCACGGATCATCGCTTGGGTTAACAATGCCATATCCCGTGCCGTACTGTATTGCCCTTCAGAATCGAGACCATGAACCGTTTTAAAGTGAGTATTTTTCAAACCAATCTTTTGCACGTATTGATTCATTAAGCTCACAAATGAATCTTGGCTACCTGCAACATAATCAGCAAGGGCGATACTGGCATCGTTCCCTGACTGGATCACAATCCCTTTATTTAAATCCAATACAGAAACGCGGTCTTTTGGCTTCAAAAACATCAAAGAAGAGCCTTTCAAAACAGGATTACCCGTCGCCCACGCATCTTCCCCTACCGTGACCATGTCTTGAGGGGTAATTTTCCCTGCATTTACTGCCTGACCAATCACATAGCTGGTCATAATTTTGGTTAAACTTGCGGGGTCTAAGCGTTCATCTGGATTCCCAGAAGCTAAAATTTTACCGCTATTATAATCCATCAGAACAAATGCTTTTGCATCGACTTGAGGAGCAACCGGTGTCTGCGCCGCATAAACACTGCTACTTACGGCAACCAAAAGACTCAACCCGATACCTGCTCGGCGGGTTTTTAAAGACAACATTTTCTTACTCATCGGTTATTCCTTCACTTAATTCTACACATTTAAAATACGGTCATTGACTCAGCATCACTAAACGAGAAACCATCGCCGTGACAAAATTCGATAACTAGACCTAATATAAGACTTTAATTTCACAGAGGCCACAGCTAACAAATAAACATTTGCCTATGAGTGAATTTAATCTATCTTAACCATAGTCGATACCAAAAAAATCAATTTAGGAGACTGCAATGTTAACTGTTTGGGGACGCGTCAACTCTTCCAATGTCAAAAAAGTACTTTGGTGCTTAGAAGAATTAAATATCGCTTACAATCAAAAAGATGTGGGTGGCCCATTTGGTGGACTAGATACACCTGAATATATAAAAATGAATCCAAACAGCACCATTCCAACTCTACAGGATGATGACTTTGCGCTGTGGGAATCAAATACGATTTTACGTTACCTTACGGAAAAATTTGATCATTCTCACTTATTACTCGCACAAGACCTACAAGAAAGAGCTGCCGCCGATAAATGGATGGATTGGGGTGGTGCTAATTTATTCGACCACATTAAGCAAATGATGAACAAAATTGTTCGTGTCCCTGAAGCAGATAGAGACCCAGAGCAAGCTAAAATTATATATGGCAATATTAATCGATTACTCACAATTGCTGATAATGCATTAGCCAACCAAGCCTATTTCAGTGGTGATAAATTTGGTATCGCAGACATCGCTATCGCGCCACTATTTTACCCTTGGCATGAAATTGTGACTGAACGCCCTGAATTTAACAATTTGGAACGCTGGTATCAGCAGCTGACCACGCGTCCTGCGTTCCAAAAAATTGTCATGATCCCGATTAAGTAATCACAGAGTCATACTCATCAAACTTGGGTTTGGGTACTGGTATTCAAACCCGAGTTCTTGGCAAATTTTATTACCGTTAATGACTTTCCCTTCTAATGCATTCCCCTCTTCAATAAATTGTGGTGGAACTAAACCAATAGATTGAGCGGCATGAGTATAAAATTCGGCTCGTGTTGGGTGGATTGGCGCACAAAGGTTATAAATATGCCCGCCTTGTGGCTGCTGGAGCAATAATAAAATGGCGTCAATGACATCGTCTTGATGCACCATATTGACAGGCTGACTTGCCCCTTTCACCCCGGTTTTACCTGCTAAAAAACGCCCTGCATGTCGTTTTTCCCCGACTAATCCAGCTAATCGCAGAATATCTACCGATATGTTCGGTAACTGATGCAACCACTGTTCTGTCGCCACTAAAGCTTTAGCCGAATCCGTCACGCCATCCAATGGGCTATCTTCGGTCATTTCACCATTTTGCTCCCCATAAACCGCAGTAGATGACGTGAAAATAACTTTGGGTACCTGAAATGCTATTGCACTATTCACCAGTGTTTCAATCGCTGCCATATAGTATTCGGTATTAATTTTAGAAGGGGGAAGCAAGATGACGATAGCATCGCTTTGCATCATCAATTGCGCTAAATCATCGTTATCACATTCAAGTTCTGGGGTTAATTTCAATGCATAGCACTCAATTCCTACCGCTTGAGCGGCTTCAATACCATCTGGTGTTGTTTTAGTGCCAACCACATGAATGCCTTGGGACAATAAAGCTTGGGCAAGGGGTAACCCTACCCACCCTAACCCAATAATGGTGACTTTCTTCATACGATAACTCCTCAATCGACCAACTGACTGAAATTAATCACAGAGTAGCTGAAAACCATAAAACTTCCGAACACAATTTCTGAGAGATTAATCACTATAAAAGCGCATCAACTAATTATTATTGGTTATTTTTTAAAAAAAGGTTGCATTCATAGGGGGAAATCGGATAGGTTGAATACCAATGAGTATTTAGTTAGCACAATGAATGTTTAGTCATTCACTTAAATAACAGAACGGAAGACATTATGAATCGTATTTCACGCAACCATCATCATCACCATCATCCTGACTAGTCTTTCGGGCGATGTGTGCTGGAAGACGTTCAACGAATCTTCCGGTGGCTGAAATGCGAATTGAGAGAACCCTCGGAAGATAATCTTCCGAGGGTTTTTTTATTCTTGAACAAAGAGTTACTAAACAAAAAATTTTAAAGGGATAAGGGTAAAGTCATGTTGGATAAATCACGTTTACGTATTGCAATTCAAAAATCAGGTCGCCTGAGTGAAGAATCAAGAGAACTACTGGCTCGCTGCGGTATCAAAATCAACTTACAACAACAACGTTTGATTGCTTATGCAGAAAATATGCCTATTGATTTACTTCGCGTTCGTGATGACGATATTCCAGGGCTGGTCATGGATGGCGTTGTTGATTTAGGGATCATTGGTGAAAACGTTCTTGAAGAAGAATTATTAAACCGCCGCGCGCAAGGCGAAAACCCACAATACAAAACACTGCGCCGCCTCGATTTTGGTGGCTGTCGCTTGTCATTAGCTGCACCATTGGACTTCAACTACACTGGCGCAGAATGCCTGAATGGTTCACGTGTTGCGACTTCTTATCCACACTTGTTAAAACGCTATTTCGACCAAAAAGGCATTCAGTTTAAATCATGTCTGTTAAATGGTTCGGTAGAAGTTGCCCCGCGTGCTGGACTTTCGGATGCGATTTGTGACCTTGTTTCTACTGGTGCCACATTAGAAGCAAACGGCCTAAAAGAAGTGGAAGTTATTTACCGTTCGAAAGCGTGTTTAATTCAACGTGACGGTGAAATGTCAGTTGATAAACAACAACTTATCGACCGTATGATGACCCGTATCCAAGGTGTTATCCAAGCGCGCGAATCCAAATACATCATGTTACACGCGCCAAGTGAAACACTAGAAGAAATCATTGCCTTATTACCAGGTGCTGAACGCCCAACCATTCTGCCATTAGCCGGTGACAACAACCGTGTCGCTATGCACATGGTGAGCTCAGAAACCTTGTTCTGGGAAACCATGGAAAAATTAAAAGCCTTAGGTGCAAGCTCAATCCTTGTGTTACCAATCGAAAAAATGATGGAGTAAGCCGCTATGGAACTGGGATTTAACCAACCCATTCGCTGGGCAAGCTGTGATGAACAACAGCAAAGTGCACTGTTAATGCGCCCTGCTATTGCGGCTTCCGGTAGTATCAGTGCCGCAGTGCGTCAAATAATTGACCAAGTGCGTAACGAGGGCGACACTGCCCTCCAAGCACTAAGCCGTCGTTTCGATAAAACTGAAATCGAAACAGTGCAAGTACCTGCAAATGCCGTTGACGCGGCAGAGGCTCGTCTTGGCGATGAAATCAAAACAGCAATGAAAACAGCCATTAGCAACATTCGTCGTTTTCACGAAGCCCAAAAACCCACTCCGATTACAGTGGAAACACAGGCAGGCGTAGTGTGCCAACAAGTCACTCGCCCAATAGATGCGGTCGGTTTATATATTCCAGGGGGCTCTGCGCCTTTGTTATCAACGGTCATGATGTTAGGAACTCCGGCGAATATCGCAGGCTGTCGCAAAATTATTTTGTGTTCGCCCCCACCTATTGCCGATGAAATTTTGTATGCAGCGAAACTGTGCGGCATCAGTGATATTTTCCAAGTAGGTGGCGCACAAGCGATTGCAGCAATGGCATTTGGTACCCAAAGCATTCCTGCGGTTGATAAAATTTTCGGGCCGGGTAATGCCTATGTCACCGAAGCAAAACGTCAAGTTAGCCAAAGCCACGAAGGTGCAGCTATCGATATGCCAGCGGGCCCTTCTGAAGTGTTAGTGATTGCGGATAACGGAGCAAACCCAGCATTCACCGCATCTGATTTACTATCACAAGCGGAACATGGTCCTGATTCACAAGTCATTTTATTAACTGACGATGAAAACTTTGCCCAGCGCGTGATTGAAGAAACAGAAAAACAATTAGCGCAACTTTCTCGTGCCGAAATTGCGAGAGAAGCACTAAGTGCCAGCCGTGTCATTATTGCTGATTCGATCGAACAATGTGTTGAAATTAGCAATCGCTATGGCCCTGAGCACTTGATTTTACAAACACGCAATGCCGATGACCTAATCGATTCTATCACTAGCGCAGGCTCCGTGTTTGTCGGAGACTGGTCACCCGAATCTGCGGGAGACTATGCTTCAGGCACTAATCACGTATTACCAACTTACGGATATACTGCAACCTATTCAAGTCTTGGGCTCGCGGATTTTATGAAGAGAATGACGGTGCAGAAACTGTCAAAACAAGGGTTATTAGGTTTAGCCAACACCATCGAAACCTTAGCGCAAGCAGAGCAACTCACCGCTCACAAAAATGCCGTTACCTTACGCGTTAACGAACTAAAAAAACAAAATCGGGAGTAAGTCATGAGCCAACCATTTAATGCCGCCAGTCTTGCACGTGAAAATGTTAAAACCATGACCCCTTATATGTCTGCACGACGTCTAGGAGGAAATGGAGATGTTTGGCTCAATGCCAATGAATACCCAATTGCACCTGATTACCAATTCAGTGAACGCAACCTTAACCGTTACCCTGAATGCCAACCGGTAGCCGTGATCAATAACTATGCGGCTTATGCGCAAATTACACCTGAACAAGTATTGGTTTGCCGTGGGGCCGATGAATCTATCGAGTTATTGATCCGCGCATTTTGTGAGCCGGGTAAAGATGCGGTGATGTTTTGCCCACCAACCTATGGCATGTACAGCGTTAGTGCAGAAACCTTTGGCGTTGAACAAAAGAAAATCATGGCATTGCCTGACTGGGCATTAAACGTTAACGCGATCCGTGAAAACTTATCTAATACCAAACTGATTTATATTTGCAGCCCAAATAACCCAACGGGCAATATCATCGATAATAAAGATTTGCGTGAAGTGCTAGATATGGCGGCAGGCCGCGCATTAGTCGTTGTCGATGAAGCTTATATTGAGTTCTGCCCACAATACAGTGTGGCAAGCTGGTTAGCACAATACCCCAATTTGGTGATTTTAAGAACCTTATCTAAAGCCTTTGCATTAGCCGGTTTACGCTGTGGCTTTACCTTAGCCTCTCCTGAAGTGATTGAAGTGCTATTGAAGGTTATCGCTCCTTATCCTTTATCAACCCCTGTTGCGATGATTGCTGCTCAAGCCCTTGAACCACAAGGCATTGAAACCATGAAAAGTCGTGTAGTAACGGTAACAGAAAACCGTATTGCACTCAGTGAAGCTCTGCGCGACTTGTCTGTGGTTGAACATGTTTATCCGAGTGAAACTAACTATATTTTGGTGCGTTTCACCGATGGTAGTAAAGTCTTTAAAGCCCTATGGGATCAAGGCATTATTTTACGTGACCAAAGCAAACAGCCGGGTCTCATTAATTGCCTGCGTATTACTGTCGGGACAGAAATTGAAAATACCCGTGTTATTGAAGCTATTGCCGCACTTTGCTAATTAGGAATGACTCATGAGCCAGAAAATTTTATTTATCGACCGTGATGGAACATTAATTACCGAGCCACCAACCGACTTCCAAGTTGATAGCTTAAGTAAACTCGCCTTTGAAAAAGCGGTCATTCCTAGTTTACTTGCCCTGCAAAAAGCCAATTACCGCTTAGTAATGATAACCAATCAAGACGGCTTAGGTACAGAAAGCTTTCCTACGGCAGATTTCGAACCACCGCATAATTTAATGATGCAAGTATTTGAGTCCCAAGGTATTAAGTTTGATGACGTGTTAATTTGCCCACATAAGCCTGAAGATAACTGCGCTTGCCGTAAACCTAAACTTCAGTTGGTTGAGCGCTATTTAGATAGCAACGTACTAGACAGCGAAAATAGCTATGTGATTGGTGATCGCGAAACAGATATTCAACTCGCTAAAAATATGGGTATTAAAGGGTTACGTTATAACCCTACAGAACTAGACTGGAAAGCTATCACCACACAATTAACCAAACGCGACCGCCATGCGCTAGTCAAACGCGTGACAAAAGAAACCAATATCCAAGTCGAAGTGTGGCTAGACCAAGAAGGTGGCAGCAAAATTAGCACGGGTGTGGGCTTCTTTGACCACATGTTAGACCAAATCGCGACTCACGGTGGTTTCCGGTTAAACATTGAAGTCAATGGCGACTTATTTATTGATGACCACCACACTGTCGAAGACACGGGCCTTGCTTTAGGGGAAGCACTGAAAATCGCGCTTGGTGATAAACGCGGTATCGCACGTTTTGGTTTCGTTCTGCCAATGGACGAATGCCAAGCACGCTGTGCACTGGATATTTCAGGTCGCCCACACCTTGAATATAAAGCAGAATTCAAATATCAACGTGTCGGTGACTTAAGCACTGAAATGATTGAGCACTTCTTTAGCTCACTTTCCTATGCTATGGGTTGTACATTACACCTGAAAACCAAAGGGAAAAACGATCACCACAAAGCCGAAAGCTTGTTTAAAGTTTTCGGCCGTACACTGCGCCAAGCGATTCGTGTTGAAGGGGATACGTTACCTAGCTCAAAAGGGGTTCTGTAATGAACGTTGTCATCCTTGATACTGGCTGTGCGAATTTAGCTTCCGTGGCCTATGCGGTGAAACGCCTAGGCTATGACCCGGTGGTGAGCCGTGATACCAATACCATTTTACAAGCCGACAAAGTCTTTTTGCCGGGTGTCGGTACGGCTAGCGCGGCCATGGAAAAGCTCACTGAACGTGAATTAGTGCCGTTAATTAAAGCCCTGACTCAACCCGTGTTAGGCATCTGTTTAGGTATGCAATTACTCGGTTCTTTCAGTGAAGAAGGTCAATCAACGGTGCCACTACTGGGGTTAATTGATAGCCCTGTACAAAAAATGGATGCCAATGGGCTTCCAGTTCCACATAGCGGCTGGAACCAAGTAAAAGCCCTAGCAGGAAATCCTTTGTTTAGGGATATCCCTGATAATGCCTATTTCTATTTTGTACACAGTTATTCGATGCCAATTTCCAGTAATACCATCGCACAAACTCAGTATGGCAACCCGTTTAGTAGCGCGGTGAATCGCGATAACTTCTACGGTGTCCAATTTCACCCAGAACGTTCTGGCACCGCAGGTTCACGCTTGATTCAAAACTTTTTGGAGATGTAATTACCATGATCATTCCCGCATTAGATTTAATCGATGGCACCGTAGTGCGATTGCACCAAGGGGATTACGCCAAGCAAACTGATTATGGCAATGACCCGCTCCCACGTTTGCAGCAATATGAAAAAGAAGGGGCAAAGCTCCTACACTTAGTGGATTTAACGGGCGCCAAAGATCCACAAAAACGCCAAATTCCACTGCTGAAAAAATTATTGGCTGGCGTGAATGTTCCTGTACAAGTTGGTGGGGGTATTCGTACCGAAGAAGATGTTAAGGCCTTACTGGAAGCCGGAGCGGCTCGTGTTGTCATTGGCTCAACTGCGGTGACCAAACCTGAATTGGTTAAAACATGGTTTGAAACCTATGGTGGGGAAGCCATTGTACTTGCGTTAGATGTACGCATTAATGACAAAGGCGTAAAAGAAATCGCCATTAGCGGCTGGCAAGAAAATTCAAATTTAACATTAGAACAAGCCATTGAAATATATCGTCCTTATGGCTTAAAACATGTCCTTTGCACCGATATTTCCAAAGATGGAACATTGGCGGGTTCTAATGTGAATTTATACCAAGAAATTAGCCAAAAATTCCCTGATATTGCCTTTCAGGCATCAGGGGGAATTGGCGATTTAGATGATATTGCGGCTATCCCGCCATCTGGTGCGGCTGGCGTGATTGTGGGTCGTGCATTATTAGAAGGTAAATTCACCGTTACGGAGGCAATCAAATGTTGGCAAAACGCATAATTCCTTGCTTAGACGTCCGTGATGGGCAAGTGGTTAAAGGTGTCCAATTTCGTAATCACGAAATTATCGGTGATATTGTTCCATTGGCACAGCGCTATGCCCAAGAAGGTGCAGATGAACTGGTATTTTATGATATTACCGCCTCTTCTGATGGTCGAGTAGTAGATAAAAGCTGGGTTGCCAAAGTCGCTGAAGTGATTGATATTCCTTTTTGTGTTGCAGGTGGTATCAAAAGCGTTGAAGATGCCTCGCAAATTTTATCTTTTGGTGCAGACAAAATCTCGATCAACTCCCCTGCACTGTCAGACCCAACCCTGATCAGCCGCTTAGCAGAACGTTTTGGCGTACAATGCATCGTTGTGGGTATTGATACTTGGTTCGATGAAAGTACGGGTGAATATCTCGTTTACCAATTTACCGGCGATGAAAAGCGCACAGCGCAGACGCGCTGGAAAACCCTCGATTGGGTGAAAGAAGTGCAACAACGCGGCGCAGGTGAAATCGTATTAAATATGATGAACCAAGATGGTGTACGCCAAGGGTATGATCTGGTACAACTGAAGAAAGTTCGTGAAGTTTGCCAAGTGCCATTAATTGCCTCGGGTGGCGCTGGCGAAAAAGTGCATTTCCTTGATGCCTTCACTGACGCAGGCGTTGATGGCGCTTTAGCCGCTTCTGTATTCCATAAACAAATTATTAATATCGGTGACTTAAAACAATACCTAGCCGAAAATGGAGTTCAAATTAGAGTATGTTAACCACAGAACAATCTAGCCAACTGGCATGGCAAAAAGTCGATAATTTAATGCCTGTGATCGTACAACACGCCGTTTCAGGTGATGTGCTAATGCTTGGGTATATGAACCCAGAAGCATTACAAGTCACTTTAGATAGCCGTAAAGTCACCTTTTTCTCTCGCACAAAACAACGTTTGTGGACGAAAGGCGAAACCTCGAATAACTTTTTAAATTTAGTAGATATCTACCCAGATTGTGACAGTGATACGCTGTTGGCTCTCGCACTGCCGGATGGCCCAACTTGCCATAACGGCACACAAAGCTGCTTCGCACCAGCACAAAGCGATTGGGGGTTTTTATTTGAGTTAGAAACGTTACTCAAAGAACGCAAAACTGCGTCGCCAGAAAGCTCCTATACCGCGCGTTTATATGCTAGCGGGACTAAACGCATTGCACAAAAAGTCGGTGAAGAAGGTGTTGAAACTGCATTGGCAGCCACCGTGAATGACCGCGCAGAATTGACTAATGAAGCTGCTGATTTGATGTACCACTTATTAGTCTTACTACAAGACCAAGAGCTGGATTTAAGCACGATAATCAAACGGTTAAAAGAACGCCATCAATAGTTAATCCGCTGCCAGTCTCACTGGCAGCCTATTTTATGGGTGCAAGATTTTATCTATTTGCTCATCACTGAGTGAAATAGCAAAAAATTTCAGATAGAAGTCCGCCGTTTCTTGCTTCATATCGATATCTGCAAAGCGCTCTGGGTACAGTGTTTGTGCTAGCCACAGAAACTGCAATGCCTCCTCTGACGTTTCTCGGCACCACCAAAACATCCCCTTTGGGTTCACATATACCTGCTGTTTTTTTACCGCGCTAATTGCTTTCCATTGAGGAGACGTGCGTATGATATTGGCATCTTCTTTATTCATCGCAACAATCACATCAGGGTTCGCAATAATAATGCTTTCCAACAAGACCTCACCTGAATTATTTTTTTTATCCGAAAACCACGTTTCAGCCACATTTTGTGCCCCCGCTAAATCCATCCAGTCTTGGTTTAATGACGGACGCCCAGAGGTAAATAACGCATTTCCCATACTGTGGTATACCGACCGTTTTTCTGCATCAGTCAGCCCCACTAAACGCTCACTCACTAATGCGACATTGCGGTCAAAATAACGTTGGTATTCAAGGGCTTTTTGTTTTGCATCAGGGCCTAACTCTTTCGCTGTTGCTTGCACCCTTGCTTGTAAAGCTTTTAATGAATTGGCAGGATATTCAACAACTTTAACTCCAGCACTTTCGAGTAAATCGCGCTGCGGTACTTCCATCCCCTTTGCAATAAATAGCAATTGAGCTCGCAATGAAATAATTTGCTCTGGGTTTAGTTGATTGCTAATACTGATCACTGGAACATTATCAATGTTGGGTAACATTTGGCGAAACAATGGAATTTTTTTCGCGATCATCGATGTGCCAACGATTTGCTCACCATATCCTAACATCATAATGATGGTATTTTGTGCTGGCCACGGCGTCGCAATTCGCAGTTCTGGGTTATCCGTCTTACCGTAAGACAGGCTGTGGATGAGTAGCCCTGCCAGCAAAATAACCGTTTGTAAAAACGTTGTTTTTCTCATATTTGTCACTCTTCCTGTCCAAAGAAAAGAAGAGTGCTCCTGATTTTTATTTAACCCATTAGAAATCAAAGGTCACCGTCGCGCGCACTTCTCGACCTGCTCCTAAGAAAGCACTGCCCCCTTTTCCTTCCCCATTAATCCCTGATGGGAAGATAGAAGCCCAATAACGCTCATCGGTTACGTTATTGACGGATAGCCTGACTGTCGTTGGGATTTGATTGATTTTCGTGCTATAACGCGTGCCTAAATCTAATGTCGTGTAGCTTCCCGCCCAACTGGTATTGGTGTCATTGGCGGCTCGTTTCCCCGTATAATGCACATTAGCGCTGTACACCAGTTCTGGCATCGACGACAAACTATATTCCACTAGCATATTGGCTTGAACTTTCGGTACACCAACGACACGTTTATTCCGCGTAGTGGCTAACTTAGTGTCTTTGAGTTTTGGGTCTAAGAAGGTAACACCGCTATACACATTCAACCCTTGCCATACATGGCCTGTGGCCGTGAGTTCTAGCCCTCGGTTCACTTGATCACCTTGTTTGCGAAACACGTTATCGTCCCCCGCATAGGCAAATGGACGCTCCAAGTGAAATACGGCAGCACCCAGGTTTAAATCTGCCAAATCGGCTTTAATGCCCAATTCATATTGTTTGCTACGATAAGGGGCTAAGGTTTGTCCTTCATTTTTCAGATTTTGATTCATCGGCGCGGTATCACCCTCTTCCAACGAATCTGCATAGCTCACATACGTCATCACATTTGGGGTAATTTTATACATCAACGCGCCTTGAGGGCTAAGGCCATGGTCATTGGCTTGGCTAGTTTTGTGATTTTGTTTATCAAAGCTACGGCTTTCTATCCAGCTTTGACTAAGGTAAAACATGGCTGACCATTGTGGGTCAAAGGTGATGGTATCGCCGATAGTGATACTTTGTTGGCTATTTTCAGCAGACTTATAACGTGAACCTCCCGTATGAATTTTACCGTCCGATGGCTCTTCCATCGGCGATGGGTGATACATATTGGTTTGCCCTAAATCACGTCTCACACTCTTATCTTTGGCACTGTAAATCGACCAAACATAACCGTTTGTCGCTAATGATAAGTCATGGCCGATAGAGCCTGTGTCCACGTGGCCATTTAGTACTACTGAGTTACTCAACACACGAAAACGCCCCGAAGCAGGAGAATCGCTTAATGAGCGACTAATATTCCCATTGTTATCTTGAATGGCACTGGTTACTGTACGCATCGCTCTATCTGCTTGCTGGTAACCGACTGCAGCTTTTAGCGTCCAATCCTCATTAAAATCATGAAGTAATCGAGTGCTAACAGTATCCGTAGTTAAGTCATTACCCGCCGTATGTAACGCTAAATTCTTATCTTGTGGGTTAGAGGCTTTCGGTAATTTAATATCAGAACCATAGCTAAAACTACCCACATAACCTTTTTGCACAAAATTGTAATGACTCGCATTAAATTGAAGTTGCGTACCTGGCTGAATATTCCAATCTAGCGCTACATAAGCTAATTTACGGCGTAATGTACTGTCTTTCAGGTTGCCTGTTCCTTCCTCATCCAGCAAATTAAGACGATAACCAAAGCGTTTATCTGTATCAAAATAACCGCCTAAGTCAGCATGGCCACTATAGGCATTGCGGCTTTGGTAACCTAAAGAAAAACGCTGAATATCTTCTGGGCGTTTTGTGGTGAAATTAAATTGTCCAGCAGGACTTGCAGGGCCATACAATGCGCCCGTCAAGCTATTAATAATGTCTACTCTATCCAACATTTCCACAGGGAATGCGGTCGTTGACACCATATACAAATCATCAAGACGGCTATTTGTTACCACACCACCTTGCATACCACGGCTTTGTGGACGACCCACATCCATTCCCCCGCGAGCTTGCATTTGTGTACTTGGCGCATATTTCAATAACTCACTCAAACTTTTGGCTTGCTGGTTATTGATCATTTCACGGTGAATAGTGGTTGTAGAATATGGCGTATCAATCCACTCACGAGCACCTAATGGCCCAAGATCAATTTGTGAAGTAAAAAAACCAGTGCCAGCCTGAGCTTCTCTGGACACATCGCTTGGTGCTGCGATGACTAGCATTTTATCTTGCTTAAATTTAGCCAATTGTTCCGAAACTTGTGCAGCAACAATAGACGGTGCGATCCCTGTAATCAGCGGTAATATTACATATAAGTTAAATTTACGATTCATATTATCTTTTCGTTATATAAAACTTTATATTACCGATAATAAAATGCAGCGTAAATGATCAAACTCAATTCTTAACAATATGTATTCTCACTTCTTCATAATAAATCATAAAAATAACCTATTGATTTAATTTAGAATAAATAATCTTCCAGAGGATATAACAATAAAACCTCAAAACAGATTCGCAATATAGTTAAAAACCGCATCTGATATGCAATTTATAATATTTTCCACAATTACGATTTTTAGCTAGCACTATTTCTCGGTTGTATCTCTTGATGAACTTGTTATCATTCCCTGTTATTGATGTGGTTTTAAAGGGAAAAAACAGTGTCTGAAAATTCTATTTTTATGCAACTCACACAATTACTTGATAAAAATAATGCTAAATATCGTGTGATGGAACATTCCACTGCGGGGAAATCAGAAGAAGTGGCAAAAATACGTGGCACGCAACTTGGACAAGGGGCAAAAGGATTAGTATGCCATGTCAAAGGAAATGGTATCCGCCAACACGTACTGGCAATTTTACCTGCCGATAAACAAGCTGATTTGAGTAAAATTGCCACAGCAATTGGCGGAACTCGTGCATCTTTAGCAAGCCCCAAAGAAGTCAACGAGCTCACTCAATGCGTATTCGGGGCTATTCCACCTTTTAGTTTTCACCCTAACTTAAAGTTAATTGCTGACCCACTATTATTTGAACGTTTTGAGGAACTCGCCTTTAATGCCGGTACATTAGAGCGCTCTATTATTTTAAATACAGAAGATTACCAAAGAATAGCGGCGCCTAGTTTAGTTGAGTTTATTCGTACAGAAGAAAATTAGTTGTCTATTAAAAGGGGGATTCCATAGATCCCCCCTCAATAAGAAAAGCTAGCTAATCAATCGCTGGTCATATTTCTGACTGGCATTTTTTAATGCCAAAAAATCTGATCCACAAATAAACTGCTTTAATGCGGTAAATTTTTCCTCCGACCAATCATAGATTTTCAATGCCAATAGTTCAGTAATGACATCGTGTGAGAAGCGGTAGTTAATCGGCTTTGCAGGGTTCCCTCCCACAATGGAGTAAGGCTCGACATCTTTGACCACTACACTGTTAGCAGCAATTACAGCCCCTTCACCTATTTTAACTCCGGGCATGATAAAGGCACGCATGCCAACCCAGGCTCCGTCGCCAATCACTGTGTCGCCTTTTCCTACGTAAGCTTCTTCAATAAATTCAAGAAAAGGATATAAGCAAAACCAATCCATTCGGTGAGTATGGTTCCCTCCCATTAATATCACAGCTTCGCTACCAATACAGACATAATCACCGATATAAAGTTGGTCAACATCCCATGCTAGCTGCCAGTCTCGGCTTTGTTCATCACCTTGTAGATAACGCACAACTGACTGCTCAAACCCGTTATCCCAACAGTCGCTGTAATAACTATGCCTACCTTTGATATGGATATTGGGGTTTTGTACGACCTCATGAAGTAGTTCGTATTTTGACCAATGCTTTTGATTCATGGTACTAAACCTTTTAATTCGTTTATATTTACCATAGAACGCATTCTATGGTGATGCATTCGCGTTCAAAATACATCACCTTTAGCCACTCGAGGTTGTTTTAGTAATGGATTCAACATGTTATTCATCCTAACAAACCTGTTATTATTTAAATTACTTGTGCAAATAATATCATAGAAAATAATTTCCATATAATTAATTATCAATTAATAAAAAATGAACAAAAGAAATAGTATTTAAGACTAACTTTCAAATAAAAAATCACACAATTAATATATTTTATTATAAATTAAATAAAAATAATTTCAGCATACTGTTAAATAGACGAAAAATATAAAATGATAGAAAAAAAACCAATAATTCAAGATGTTATTAATCCCTCCCCTTATAACTCATTAGAATTTCCTTATTCAACAAGCGTGGCCAATAATATTTACGAAATATTTCATATATTAAATAATGAAAACAACGAATCAAACGTGGAAATAATTATCCATGAAGATAAAACAAACAATCCGCTTATTCACTCAGATAGAAACGACGAAAAAACCAGTAGAATAATACGATCGGATAACGCCATTTACTTTAATAAAAACAAGTTTATTGACCCTTTAACACATAAAGAAATCAGTGATACTAATGGTGAATTAAAGGGAAGTGTTTATTTCGCTCAAAACTCAATCATTCCTGCTGTTAATCGAATTGAAGGAGATATACAGCCTAAATTGGTATCCGGCCGAAAAACGTTAGTCATGTTTAAACCTCAATCATCAATTAAAAAAAATGAAAACATTAAATTAAATATTTATAATGAAAATAATAAATTGATAAGTAGTGAAAACCTACTCCCACCCATTAAATTACCTACAATAGCAGATAACAACATCATAGAAACAAATTTATTCCCCCATTGCTTCAAATTACCTAAAAGATTTGATATTTCCATTGAAAATGAAAATCATTTAAATGATATAGCTTCCAACCAAAAAGCTTTACATAATTTAATTTTAACCAATGAATCAATAGAGTTAAGTTTTAATCATAATTATATAAAGGAAACATTCATCCTAAATAATGACATAAAATATAAAGGGAAAACTGTAATTTTAAAAAACATTAATAAAAATGAAATTAACATTAGCTATGGTAATGAAACAGTCCCATTACCAAAAGGTGTCACAATTCAATTTATTTGTGACAACAGTGGCCATTGGCTCACTGAAGAGAATGTCAATTTAATCGAATATTGGAAGTCACCTGATATTTCAGCACTTAATTTGCCACCATTTTTCGATGCTGAAATTGAATTCCTGCCAGATATCGATGTTAGCGAAATTGATGCTAACTTTATGAATGATATCTTGAATAAACATTCAACAATAAAAATAACTAAGGTTGATTATGATACGACTAATAGTTTAATGTTAAAAGGTAATCTTAATCATGTATATAAACAAATCCTATTTACCTCAACATCCGATGAGCCGACTCTTATTCATACTAAATATAAATGTATTGAATTAAAAAAAGGAGACTTATATTTATTCAAGTGTAATACTAATGGGGATTGGGAAAATATACCTATAACCAGAGATATCCCACCGCTAGACTATTCACAACCAGAAAGTTATGATTTAACTTTAGATAATAATAAGTCAATTAATGAGTCATCTAAAAACAAAAAACACTTATTGGAATTATTAAAAAACAATGAATCAATAAAAATAGCCACAAGTGACGGAAATTGGGCACGTAACTTTACACTTATGGCAGATAATGACCTTCATAATAAAAAAATCCTTTTCAGCTCTAGTGCCGATTATAATAGCTACATTCATTATGGAAAAAATAGCCTAAAAATGAAAACGGGTGAAAGTGTACTTTTTGTTTATGACTTTCATAAAAAATGGATCCCTATTTATCTTAATAATGATTCTTCTATCGCAAAAAATGAAGATTCAACGAGTAATTTGGAATACATTGAAGATACATGGTCAGTGAAAATTTCTGAAGAGTATATTCACCCAGGTATAAAGCTAGAGTTTGTTTTGAAAGACCAAAAAGGCACACTATCAGATATTGATATTGGTGCCTCAAATGAATTACTGGTCAATACATTGGATATTGGTTTACTTACTCCTCCTAGGGATGCATTTCTTTTTCAAGAAAAGCCCGAACTTAATCGGCAATATTACCAAACTATCCCCGTCAAAAATTTCATTGTTTCTCGCTATGAGCCAATCCACCTTACAAAAGTGGTGATGCCTGATGGGCAAGTTTTCACGGATAAAGCAACGGGTGAAGGTGGTGGCCATAGTGGTAATATGAGGGAGTCGATAACCAAACGTTTCTATGCCGATGGCATTAATCTAGCGAATTATGGTGTGAACAGTTCAGCTTCTGATGCTGAGTCATTTAATCCTACGAGCCAAATAACCGCCTATAATTCTGTTGGGGTATATGAGAATGGGAGGGTCATTCATGGCTGGTCAGGCGGTGGTGGGAAAGCAACGTTAAATAGAACAGATAGTAATGAGCTTAGTCATGAGTTTGGCCATAACTTTGGTCTAAGTGATTACTATGGAGGCAAAGAAGGAGGAACGCATGCAACTGCTGATAAAAAAAATGCAACATGGCTACTGGATTCTGATAATAACTATTTTATCCCAAATACCTATCAAGATGGTTCATTAAACCATGACGCAATGAGTGGTGGGGAAGCTTACAATCCCAAATACAATGCCTATACCGCATACACACCCAACTCCCTTGTTGCTATCCAAAAGAAATTGGAAAGTAAATATACTTTTTGCCCAAAATCATCGACGGGATATAAAAAATGGGATCCAAATATTAAAAAAAGCGTTGATGCTAAATTAGATCTTTCCAATTTCAGTCTCATTAAGTTTTCCCCAAAAAATGGTTCTGATATTACAACTGATGGTATAAATGAATTGTTGAAAAAAAGTAACTTAGTCTATCTTTACCAAGGAAATGGCTATTATGCGCCGAATATTAATCTCCCTGTGGCATCCGAACATAATAAAAATAGTACTATTAAAATAAAGTCATATGCACAATACAACAGTAAAGTACATGTCAATAATAAGGTGGAGACAATCACGAAAAATGATTTATTTTGCTATCGTTCAGATGGAGTTAATTGGAAACGAATTTCGGAACCAGAGTCTGCTATCCATAAAAAAGCCACAAAGCAAGGTGTAGAGGTTGTCACTTTAATGGGCTTCTATGATCCTGAAGGAACCATTGATAGCTATATTTATCCCCCTTTATTTGGTTCTTATGGCATGGTTTATCAAAACGATCAGCGAGTTAATACTGACTCCTCTTACCTAGAGGTGAGCTTTAAGGATGGGAAAAAAAGTCAATATCAGCTTAATAACTTTCGAGCCAACAACGATATGATGAATAAATTCCATATTAATATTGAACACGATTTAATCCCAATTGAGGCTAAATTGTATATTAATAATAAAATGGTTCACTCAAGACCGATTGAAATTAAAGAGAATCGGTTTCTCACTACGATTAATGGCACTATTGTTGAATAAATAATCCAATCCTGTCACTGGTTATATCCTGCAACCAGTGACATCTTGATGTATCAATAAAAATAGTTGTTTAACGTGCCTTAGCCATTGAATGGCTAGCAAACGATAAACTCGTTTTTCTTGCTATTAGCCCAAACAGACAACCGACTAACATCACTATTGCTAAGGATAATTTTGGGGCAATGGGCAAACCGATTGCACAAAGCCCAAGAGTTGCCCCTCCGGCCATTTGTACAAAACCCACTAAGGCTGATGCGGTACCTGCTTCATTACCAAAGGGTTCTAAAGCATAACTGGTTGCCGTTCCCATCATAAAGGCCAGCCCTGTACAAGCACAGGCGACAGGTAACATATAGACTAACCAATGGCTTTGTATTTCTACCGGCAATACGACAAAACCTAGCAATAATCCTAAGCAACCAAATGCCATCATTAAACTGCCAACTAATAAACAGGTTGGTCGCCCTATTTTATGAATAAAATAATTAGCGATATAACTGGCGAACATAATCCAAAAACCATTAATACCGAATACAATAGAAAACGCTAGCGGAGATAACTGCGCATCCCCCATCAGTACAGTTGGTGCAAGTGACACATAAGTTAATGCCATACCCATCGTGCCTGCGTTCACTAAGGCAAAAATAATAAATTGATAATTTCCTAAAATTCGCCAATAGGTTTTCAGCGGAATAATCTTTGCTTTAGGTAAATTAACTGGGCGTGTTTCCGGTAAAAAAGCAACAATTAGCACTAATATAACCAACGCATACAAAGCAAGAAACCAGAACGGTGCCCGCCAGCCCCATGCCTCTGCCAGCAAACCTCCAAGTAGTGGAGCTAACGCTGGAACAATATTTAATGTCCCATTTAAGAAACCAAAAGCGCGAGCTGCCTCCGTACCATTCATCCGGTCACGTACACAACTAAATGCCACTACCGAAGTACAACAAACCGCAACACCTTGCAATAAACGCGATGCAATAAATACAGTAGGTGTTGTAGCTACAATAGCAACACCTGCACCGATGATGTATAACAGCATACCCGCAATCGCGACAGGTTTTCGTCCATATCTATCGACTAATGGACCCGATATCAATTGCCCTAGCCCCAGAACAAGAATGAACAGTGCTATCGTTGACTGGATCACCGACTCACTGCTACCTAAATCCTTCGCAATATCAGGTATTGTTGGTAAATATAAATCAATCCCTAATGGACCAAGTAATACTAATAAAAGTAATAAGATAAGAAAATTACGCATAAACCATGCCTAGACTTGATAAAATGTAATTTAGAAAATATTCGCTGTTATAAATTATAAAAAAGCTAAATTCGCTACCGAATTAACGAGTTACTCATAATTATAAATTCAACATTTTACGGTGCTTAAAAGTCAAAAAAGGCGCTAAACCTAGCGCCTTTTGTGTTATCAAAAATTAATGATAACGAGTTTTATTCCATCCACTCAGTATGGAAAACACCGTCTTTATCCGTACGCTTATAAGTGTGAGCACCGAAGTAGTCGCGCTGCGCTTGGATTAAATTTGCAGGCAATACGGCTGAACGGTAGCTATCATAATAAGAAATAGCGGCTGAGAATGTTGGTGTCGGGATGCCATTTTGTACACCATAGCACACCACATCACGCAGTGCTTGCTGGTATTCGTCAGCAATTTGTTTGAAGTATGGCGCTAACAACAAGTTGGCAATTTTTGCATCTTGGTTATACGCATCGGTGATTTTTTGCAGGAACTGCGCACGAATAATACAACCTGCACGGAAGATTTTTGCGATTTCACCGTAGTTTAAATCCCAATTATATTCTTCTGATGCCGCTTTCAGCTGTTGGAAGCCTTGTGCATAAGACACAATTTTACCTAAATACAATGCACGGCGAACTTTTTCAATGAACTCTTTTTTATCGCCTTCAACCGCTTTGAGGGTTGGACCTGTTAATACTTTAGACGCCGCAACACGCTGATCTTTTAAGAAAGAAATATAACGTGCAAATACAGATTCAGTAATTAACGTCAGAGGGATACCTAAATCCAGCGCACTCTGGCTAGTCCATTTACCGGTACCTTTATTAGCCGCTTCATCAAGAATCACGTCAACCAGATATTTACCATCTTCATCTTTTTTCTTGAAGATATCTGCTGTGATTTCAATTAAATAGCTACTCAGTTCACCTTTATTCCATTCAGCAAAGATGCCTGCTAATTCTTCGTTGCTCAGGTTCAATGAACCTTTTAATAATGAATAGGCTTCTGCGATTAATTGCATATCACCGTATTCAATACCGTTGTGAACCATTTTAACATAGTGGCCCGCACCATCCGCACCAATATAGGTCACACAAGGTTCGCCTTCTGCTTGTGCTGCAATTTCTTTTAAAATTGGAGCAACCAGTTCGTAAGCTTCTTTTTGACCACCAGGCATAATTGAAGGGCCTTTCAGTGCGCCTTCTTCACCACCAGAAACACCTGTTCCAATGAAGTTAAAACCTTGCGCTGATAATTCGCGATTACGACGGATAGTATCAGTAAATAAAGTATTACCACCGTCAATTAAGATATCTCCTTTGTCCAGATGAGGAGTCAGCGAGGCAATTGTTTTGTCCGTTGCTTCACCCGCTTTTACCATCAACAAGATGCGGCGAGGTTTTTCCAGAGAGTCAACAAACTCTTCAATTGTATAGTTGGGAACTAGCTTTTTCCCTGGATTTTCGGCAATCACTTCGTCTGTTTTATCTTTAGAACGATTAAAGATAGACACTGAGTAACCACGGCTTTCAATGTTAAGCGCAAGGTTACGCCCCATGACTGCCATTCCGACAACACCAATCTGCTGCTTTGACATGAACAACTCCTGTCTGATTAGGACCAAGTCAGCCTCGACCGTGCTGACATTCTGTTAACGGGATCACATATTAACCTAGGATTGTGTTGCATGGTAGTTATTGATGCAATCGATGACATATACAAGGCCATTTTTGTCAAGAATTGCCCAACTATACCCCAAATGATTCGAGTTGCAGGTAGGCGACAAGCAAAGATAGACGGGGGCACAGATAAACTAAGTAACTCGGCTAGCTGAGTGCAGTCAACACCGCTGCAACTTGAAGGATTTCGAGTATAAAGTGAATTTTTATTGATATTTCGTTCAATAAACCCCATTATTCACTCGTCGGTATAAGCCGTCATATCAGAAGGTAAAACAAACTGTATGGAATGGATCGCAGATCCTTCGATTTGGGCGGGCCTCGCTACCCTTATCGTTCTAGAAATCGTTCTTGGTATTGATAACCTCGTCTTCATCGCCATTCTGGCCGATAAGCTCCCGCCAAAGCTGCGTGATAGAGCCCGTGTAACTGGACTTTTATTAGCCCTGATTATGCGTGTTGTGCTTCTATTTAGCCTGTCATGGCTCATTACCCTCACGAAACCGATATTAACGCTCTTTGATCACGCTTTTAGTGCTCGAGACCTAATTATGTTGGTGGGTGGTTTATTCCTCTTGTTTAAAGCCACCATGGAGCTAAACGAGCGGTTGGAGGGGAAAGACGAACACACCAATACCCAAAGAAAGACATCTAATTTCTGGGCTGTTGTTGCACAAATTATTGTTCTTGATGCCGTATTCTCACTGGACTCCGTGATCACCGCTGTCGGTATGGTTGACCATATCGGTGTAATGATTGCAGCTGTGACCATTGCAATGGCATTAATGATTTGGGCAAGTAAACCGTTAACGAGCTTTGTTAACCAGCACCCAACCATTGTCATACTGTGTTTGAGCTTCTTACTAATGATTGGTTTCAGCTTAGTTGCCGAAGGGTTTGGCTATGCCATACCGAAAGGTTACTTATACGCTGCAATTGGCTTCTCTATCATGATTGAAGTCCTAAACCAATTTGCACAATTTAATCGACGTAAATTTCTTAAAGGCTCACGCCCACTACGTGAACGTACAGCAGAGGCGGTATTACGTATTCTTAGCGGTAATAACGAGCGTGGAGAATTAGACCCACACACTTCTGATCTTATCGCTGATAATCAATCCGTTTTTGACCCACAAGAGCGTTTAATGATTGCTCGAGTGCTCGGTATGGCGCAGCGTAACGTAGAAAGCATTATGACTTCACGCCATGATGTGGATTACCTCGACATTAATAAATCTTCTGCCGATTTATTGCAATTAATGGAGAAAAATCCACATTCGCGCCTTGTAGTCATTGATGAAACCATTAGTGACGAGCCAGTCGGTGTTGTCCACGTCATGGATTTAGTTAAACAACAATTAAGTGGTCAGCCGCTAAATTTACGAGCGCTAATTACCCAACCGTTGATCTTCCCTGAAGGGTTATCACTGTTAAAAGCGTTAGAGCAATTCCGTAAAGCGCATACCCACTTTGCCTTTGTTGTGGATGAATTTGGTTCTATCGAAGGTATCGTGACATTGACCGACGTAATGGAAACAATAGCAGGTAACTTGCCCGTTGGTGATGAAGAAAATGACTCTCGCCACGACATTCAAAAATTGGATGATGGTACCTGGATTGCCAACGGTTTTATGCCACTTGAAGACCTGATCATGTTTATCCCGATGGAATTAGACGATAAACGTGAATATGAAACGATTGCGGGTCTTTTAATGGAGCACCTGCAACGTGTTCCTGAAGTGGGTGAACAAGTGACAATTAACGGTTGTATATTCCAACCTCTTGAGGTTAACAGCCACCGAGTCAATAAAGTGCTAATCACTCCACCAGCCCCTGAAGGGGATGGTTATGAGTTTGAAGATGACTAACCTTTAGCGCTAATACAAAAATGCCGGCCTCTGCGTCGGTATTTTTTTGTCTTTTTCTTAGAGAAAAATGACGATTTAATAACTGTAAATAAAAAACTGCCATCGTTTTTTAAAAGAAATAAACATTGAAATGCTGAATAATTCATAGCAATTAAATACACCCAAACTCTAATAAAGGTCATGCTATGCGAGTAAATACCCAGCCTCTAAATGTAAATACATTAAAAACATCAAATATTAATAAAAGTGCTGATAAATCATCAGGAAAAATTGCAGTTACAGCAAGTCGCATTCAAAATAATGCGGAGCAATGCCCAGTAACCTCTAAAAAGAAAGTCTGCTTTTCAGACGTCAGCCAAATGAAAGAGTTTTTTAGTAAAGACGCTCCTATTGAAGTTTCAAAAACTCAATCTTTTGGTATTTCAACTAGTTCAGGATTACCAATCACATCTAAAAAAACTGTCACCACTGATAATATAAAAAACTTGAAAAGTGATACATCTAAAGATTTATCAAGCATCGCAAAAAAAATAAAAAGTATCGGCACCTCTGATGGCCGAGGATGTAAGGTCATCTTATCTAAAAATACAATGACTACATTGAATAACAAACTATCAGAATTAAAAGGGAATATTCAAAACTATAGGAATGAATTAGAACGTTCAACTTATCAGCACAATAGTAAAAAAGAAAATGCACTCAATGAATTAGAAGGTAAAATAAATAATACAATAGCAATATTTCATCAAGGTAATGCTAAAAATAGCTTTTTATCTGGAGAATACTCGATTGATAAAACTTCAAGAACCTCTGCAGATATACAGAAAAGAAAAGCAGACTATAAAACAGGAAATGGCTACTATTGATTTTCGGCTGATAACACAAAGCGGGAAAAAACACGCTTTTATCCCGCTTTGTCAACAACCTCAAACGCCCATTTAAGGGCGTTTTGTTGTCTTAAAGGGCATTCAATAAATCATTGAGTCCTTTATTTTCTTCTTTCTTTAAAAAATTACCAAGCGCTTCTTTAGCTTGTGTACGTAACTCATTACGCAGTAATTTTTCGATATCTAATTGGTATTTCAAATTATGCCAATTACCATAAATTCGCAGTGGAATGGTCATTGCTTGCAATTGTTGAACTAAACGTGAATCCCCACCCCAGCCATTGGCAATATTAACCCCTAAATTGACATCAATGGTTTCATTAGGGATATTCATACGGCCTTGCCCACTGATGTTAACTAAGGATGACATCGCATTCATAGAGGAAATGTTCAACGTACCTTTATTTAATTTACCTGCCACAGTGAAAGAATCAACCTCAGTGACGTTCCCCGTATTCACGGGCGCATTAATTTTATTGGTTACTCTGGAAACCGATTGCTGAATTAATAACGGAATATTCAACCCCTGTAGTTTGGCATTTCTTAACTCAAAATTAACAGGCCCTTGCCACTGATTTTTCACTGCATTGTCATCATAACCCACACCCGATAACGCCGCATTTAACGAAATTATTCCACTTAATTTTTGTGGCATATCGAAGGCTTTTAATAGTGGTGTTAAGTCGATATTTTTTAAATCTGGCTTTGCTGAAACATAAGCAGGAGTTGAACTGTAATTAAATGTCACCGGTAATGAAAAATCACCACCAAATGCCTCACCTTGTAGTTTTGAAACAGTCAAACGAGGGGTTTGGTTTTGTGCCTCAAAAACCACGTCACTGACTACCATTCCACGATAAATTAACTGGTTAATGGCTAAATTGAGATTGGCGGAAAATGCCTGCAAGCCTGATAAATCATACTGTTGAGGATTAGCCCCAGAAATAACCGGCTTAACACCAACGCGGTTATTATTCACCTCTGATGAAGCGTTGGTACTGGCAAATGCCGTCCCTAATAGATTATCTAAGTCTAATTTCTCGGCCACTAAACTAACCATAATTTTAGGAGTATCAGATAGTTGGATACTGACATTCCCTGATAGAGCACTGTCATTAGCCGTTATTGCTAAATTGCTTAAACTCGCACTTTCTACTTTCCCTTTGGTGTATAGAAAATCACTCGTTATTTGCCCTTCAATTCCACTTTCAGGTAAATCGACACCACTCAATTTATAATCAAATTGGGTTAAATTCCCGTTAATCTTTTGATTAATATCTGATAAATCGATATCTGCACGTAGATTAAATACAAATTCTTGTTGGTTTTTATTTAGATTTCCACTGAATTTAACTACGACCTGTTTTTTATCACTTTTCTTCAGTGATAAGTCAATGTTACGCAGGTTAAATTCATCTTTAGCTGTTTGCCAAATAACTAAGCTATTAGAAATATTAATTTTTTCTATATCTAATAACCAGTCACTTTTCTCTTGTGCAGAGGTTGATGTTGGTACACCACCGGGTGCTACAGGGGCGTTACGGTGAGTTTGGATTTCGCTATCGGGTGTTTTGCGAATAACAGCACCATCGATAACAATTTGCTCAACAGAAAGCTTATGGGAAATGAGAGGCCATAATTCAACATCTAAGCGCATATTATCTGCACTTAGGATGGGTTTAGCGGCATTCGGTGCAGTAAGGGAAACAGGCCCAGTAATAATGCTTAAGGTTGGCCACACATGCCAACGCATATCACCGTTGAATTCAAGTTGATAACCACTTTTTTTCTCTACTTGTTCAACAATATAATGACGGAAATCATTCGGGTTCACTAACATTACAAGTGTTGTTAACCCTGCAACAATCACCACAAGTAAAATAATCAGTGTCGTCAAAAAACGTTTCATCCTTCCCTCTCTTAAATTCCGCTTGCGCTCGCCACAAAAATGAACTCACACCTATCCCTGAAAATGGGCGGAAATTACCGGTTTAATCTCCATTAAACACAACAACTTCCGCAAAGTTCACCGGTTATCAGTCTTCACTGATACGGCTACCAACAGCACCTTGTTGGTTTTTATATTTAGCATCTTGTCGGCTATTATAAGGGCGATCAGCACTACCTGATAACGGCTCAAAGCTTAATGCACCAATCACCATGCCAGGACGCAATGCTAATGGTAATTTACCTGAATTATAAAATTCTAGCACGATTTGCCCATGCCAACCGGGGTCAATTCGATGTGCGGTTACGTGCACCATCAAACCTAATCTCGCTAATGAAGAGCGCCCGTCCAACCAACCTACAAGGTTATCAGGGAGCGTAACAGACTCAAGCGTCACTGCAAGTGCTAATTCTCCTGGGTGCAGGAAAAATGGCTCATCCTCATCAAGAACAATTTCATCGCTCATGACGCGATCTAATGCGGCATTAACCTCATCTTTAGGGCCACTAAGGTCAATAAATGCAGCCGTGTGTCCTCGAAAAACGCGGAATTGATTTCCCAAACGAACATCTGCAGTTGCACCATTGATTCGTTCAACTGGTGGGCGTGGGCTAATAACTAATTTACCATCATCCATCCATTGAATAATATCGCGGTCACAAAGACGCATGGTTGTTTCCCCCTTCATTATTTTAATTTCTGCGCGGTTTAATCTTGACAGAATTCGCCAATTTTCGCTTTCAAGATATCAATCGCTACACGGTTTTTCCCACCGCGAGGAACAATGATATCGGCATATTGCTTTGATGGCTCAATAAATTGCAAAAACATTGGGCGAACCGTTTTATTATATTGGTCAATAACGGAATCAAGTGTTCTGCCCCTTTCATTTACATCACGTTTAATACGGCGCATCAAGCAAATATCAAGTGGTGTATCAACAAAAATAGAAAAATCCATTTCACCACGTAAGCGTTTATCTGTTAATAACAAAATACCTTCAATGATAATGACTTTTTTAGGTTTGAACGTGATGGTTTTTTGTTTACGTGTATGAGCGACATAGTCGTATTGCGGGATTTCTACTGCTTGGCCACTTTTCAGTGATTTGAGATGTTCATAAAGCAAGCTGTGGTCCATCGAGTTAGGATGGTCATAATTTACTTTAAGGCGTTCTTCCATTGGGACATCGGCTTGGTCTTTATAATAACAATCTTCTGGAATAACACCGATATTATGATCACCGACCTGTTCTCTTAATTCACGGTATAACGTGCTTGCAATTAAGCTTTTGCCAGATGCAGAGGCTCCCGATATACCTACAATGGTACAGTGATGCGCTATGTCAGTCATAAAATGATAACCTGGTTAAATATTTAGAAATGAGATACACAACAGAAAAATGTTATGTTGGCGGAATTATAGGGGGTAATGGCGTGTTGTTCCAGCATACCTCAACAAAGTTCGCTAAAAAAACACCCATTGGATAGGAAATGCCGTAAATCGGAGCGTACAAAATGTCATTTATACACTAAAATTGTTTTTTTCCTTCTAATACCGCAATGCGATTTTCAATCGAAGGGTGAGTAGAAAATACAGAATCGCCTTTATTAAAAATATAAGCGGCCTTGCGGTAAGCTTGCCCTGTGGTACTGTTATCATATTCATGGGTTTCATGATTACCGGAGATTTTTTTCAACGCACTTATCATGGCTTGGTTATCTGAAGTCAAATCCACTGCCGCTGCATCAGCCATATATTCACGGGTACGAGATAAATAAAAATAGAGTATTTGGGTTATCCACGGTAAAACAAAATTTAGAACCAATAGGATCATTTGCGCTTTATTAGCAGCATTATTGCGGCTGCGCCCTGCTGTTCGGATAAAAATCTGACTAAATAAATTCGTTACCGTTAAAATCACGTTTGCCAAAATCCCCACATACAGCGTTAATTTTGAATCGCCGTGAATAATGTGCCCAACTTCATGAGCGAGAACGGCTTGAACTTCTTGCCGATTAAGTGTTTGTAACAAACCTCTGGTTACCCCCACAAGTGCATTACGCTTATTCCACCCTGCTGCAAAAGCATTCGGCTCATCCGTTTCTAAAATATATAAACGGGGAATATAACCTAAACTAGCACTTAAGCTTAATTCTTCAATAATATTAAAAAGTTGCTTTTCTTGAGGGCTACTCGCATTTTCTTGGGTGATTTCTCTGGCATTCATCCCAGCTAACATCATTTTATGGCCTCTAAAATGAATATAAATCAGCCCAAGAAAGGTTAAACCTAAAACAATAAAAGTGGCGATAGGTAATTCATGAAGTGTCACAAACATCATCGCATTATCGACTAAGTCCAATTGCTCATTTGGATGTGTTGCAATATCTGCCAATAAGCCAATAATTAGCATTAAAAAAATATAGCTCATCACCACCAAACGCGTGCGAAGATTATTTTTACGAATGACGTTTCTAAAATCCATAATGTGACCTGCTATCTACCACTCATATAATATCGGAACACCATAAGGCATTCCGATGATTGATAACTTCAAAGGTAAGAGATTTTTAATCAAAATTAATGCGACGTGATTCCTCAGTCTTAATAGTTTCTTCATCAAGACGCCAATATTCCTTTGAAATTTTTAAGCTAGGAATAATGCCAACAATTAGTGCCGCGGGCATAGACGCAATATACGCATTATACGTTTCTAATGAGCGGTTATAACCACGTTTAGCAAATGACAGTTTATTTTCTGAAGAAACGATTTCTTCTTGTAAATTTGCCATAATTGCATCGGATTTTAGCTCAGGATAAGCTTCAACTGCGACATTAATCGCCCCACTGGTCACCATTTTTGATAATGCATCTTCGGCTTCGCGGGCTTTATCTCCTGTCGTATTTTGTGCTTGTGTCCGTAGTTCAGTAATTTTGCTGAACACCTCGGTTTCATGGCTTAAATATTTTTTAACTGTTGCCAATAAGCTATCAAATACTTTTCCACGACGGTCTAATTGAACTGAAATCTCTGTTTCACTCGAAATAACAGCTTCTCGCAATGCAACGATACGGTTATAAAAATAGATAACGATCAGCACCACGACAACAATAAAAATTAAAAATTTCATAGTCACCTTTTCGGGTTACCCGCAGGTAGAAAGAAAACTGATTAAATAACAGATGCGGCTATTCTACGCGAACATGACGCAATAAAGAAATATTCCGAGAACAATTCAGAAAAATAGAAGGTATAGAAGGTTAAAGTAGGCGTGTTTAGTAAAGAAAGGGTTCAACAATAAATAAGGCTATTTAGAGATAATACTAAATAGCCTTTTTGCTCTATAACCGATTAAACTGCACGGAAAGAAATTTCTGTTGGGATTTTATCCCCTTCCCAATACATCAAGGCTGAAATTCCTGAAGCAATTTCACGGTAGATATCGGCAAATTCACCTTCTGGATCACGCATAACAGTAGGCTGGCCACGGTCAAGGTCTTCACGTAAAGAGATATGCAGAGGAACCTGTCCCAATAATTTAGTATGGTATTTTTCTGCTAATTTCTCAGCACCACCGGTACCAAAAATCGGTTCTACATGCCCACAATTGCTGCAAATATGTGCACTCATGTTTTCAACAACACCCAGTACTGGGACATTAACTTTCTTAAACATCACAATGCCTTTCATGGCATCAACCAAGGCAATATCTTGTGGAGTCGTCACCACAACAGCACCGGTTACTGGAATATTTTGAGAAAGCGTCAGCTGGATGTCACCTGTTCCCGGTGGCATATCGATAACTAAGTAATCCAAATCCGGCCATAACGTGTCTTGTAGCATCTGCATCAATGCTTTGCTTGCCATTGGGCCACGCCAAACCATCGCGTTATCATCGGTCACTAAGTAACCGATTGAGTTTGTTGCCAAGCCATACGCCATGATTGGGGCCATATGCTGACCATCTGGGGAGGTTGGGCGCTCTAGTGTTGTGCCTAACATATTTGGAATTGATGGGCCGTAAATATCCGCATCAAGGATCCCCACTTTCGCTCCTTCTTGTGCCAGCGCAAGCGCTAAGTTCACAGAAGTACTGGATTTACCAACACCACCTTTACCCGAACTGACGGCTAAGATATTACGAACACCATTAATACCCGGCAAATCATTTGCACGTTTTAATGTGGTGATGTCATGGCGCAGTTTCCATTCAACAGCATGAGCGCCTGTTTGTTGCTTCAATTCAGCGGTTTTTTCGCTAATTAAAGTTTGAAACGGCCCTTTCCAAACGAATGGCATAACTAATTCGACATGCAGCACGTTGTCCAACATTGCGCAATGATGTAACGCTTTGATAGAAATCAAATTACGTTGCAGTGTTGGGTGTGTAAATGAAGCCAAAACTTTGGAGACTTGTTCAGTCAGCAGTTCTGGTTTGTTCTGCTCGGGGGATTTATCGTTCATCCCGGCTCCTTTATTTATATTTTTGAACTAGGTACATCCTGAATAATAAGCTACATAAAATTAAACAGATATACTTTGACTGAGATTAATCATAACAGAGAACACAAAAAATAGTGATTACCCCGCACAGTAAAAACCACAAAGAGGTAAAAATTTCTTTTTCGAACAAATTGCCAATTAATATTTTATACCCCTAGCAGCGATGGTTTTGATCGGTTAACATCAAAGACCCTTTTCAAATAATGGAAGTAAGAAAGTTACTATGTCTCAAGTCGCGAATAAATTACTGGTAACCTGTGCGTTACCCTATGCTAACGGTTCAATCCATCTTGGTCATATCCTGGAACACATTCAGGCTGATATTTGGGTCCGTTATCAGCGAATGCGCGGCAAAGAGGTTCACTTTATCTGTGCCGATGACGCGCACGGAACTCCAATCATGCTTAAAGCTCAACAGCTGGGCGTAACGCCAGAAGAGATGATTGCGGCAGTGAACCAAGAGCATCAGAACGATTTTGCTGGTTTCGCCATTAGTTATGACAACTATCACTCCACACACAGTGAAGAGAACAAAGTATTATCCGAACTAATTTACGGAAAACTGAAAAATAACGGTTTTATTAAAAATCGCACTATTTCACAGCTTTTCGACCCAGAAAAAGGCATGTTCTTACCAGATCGCTTCGTTAAAGGCACTTGTCCAAAATGTAAAGCCGAAGACCAATACGGTGATAACTGCGAAGTGTGTAGCGCAACCTACAGCCCAACAGAGCTGATTAACCCACGTTCAGTGATTTCAGGTGCGACACCTGTCATGCGTGATTCAGAACACTTTTTCTTTGATCTTCCTGCCTTTAGCGACATGCTTCAAGCATGGACTCGCTCAGGTGCACTGCAAGAACAAGTCGCCAATAAAATGCAGGAGTGGTTCGAATCTGGCTTACAACAATGGGATATCACCCGTGATGCGCCTTATTTCGGTTTTGAAATTCCGAATGCGCCGGGTAAATATTTCTATGTCTGGTTAGATGCCCCTATCGGTTATATGGGCTCCTTTAAAAATCTGTGTGATAAACGCGGTGACCTTGACTTTGACGAGTTTTGGAATAAAGATTCGAAAACCGATCTTTACCATTTCATTGGTAAAGATATCGTCTATTTCCACAGCCTGTTCTGGCCTGCCATGTTAGAAGGTAGCCAGTATCGTAAACCAACAAACCTGTTTGTTCATGGTTATGTCACGGTTAATGGGGCAAAAATGTCGAAGTCGCGCGGTACATTTATTACTGCCCGCTCTTACTTAGATCACCTAGATGCCGACTGCTTGCGCTATTACTATGCAGCAAAACTGTCTTCGCGTATTGATGACATCGATTTTAATTTGGAAGATTTCGTCCAGCGTGTCAACAGCGATATCGTCAATAAAGTGGTTAACTTGGCATCACGTAATGCGGGCTTTATTGCTAAACGCTTTGGCGGTCAATTATCAGCAAACCTTGCTGAGCCAGAGTTATACCAACAATTTGTTGATGCCGCTAAAGTTATCGGTGAGGATTATAACAACCGTGAATATAACAAAGCGATCCGTGAAATCATGGCATTAGCCGATATCGCAAACCGCTATGTTGATGAAAAAGCCCCTTGGGTTGTGGCAAAACAAGAAGGTAAAGATCAAGAGCTGCAAGATATTTGCTCGATGGGCATCAACTTGTTCCGCGTTCTAATGACTTACCTAAAACCTGTTTTACCAGGCCTTACTGAGCGCGCTGAAGCTTTCTTAAACAGTGAATTATCATGGGATACGATTAACACCCCATTATTGAACCACAACGTCGCACCATTTAAGGCATTGTTTAACCGCATTGAAATGGCAAAAGTGGATGCAATGGTCGAAGCCTCAAAAGAGAGTATCAAACCCGTTCAGCAACTTACGGAGCCGCTAGCCGATGACCCAATTCAAGATACCATCACCTTTGATGACTTTGCGAAAATTGACCTGCGAATTGCATTAATCAAGCAAGCTGATTTTGTTGAAGGCTCAGACAAGCTACTGAAATTACAATTAGATATTGGCGGTGAAACTCGCCAAGTATTTTCTGGTATTCGCTCCGCTTACCCAGACCCTAAAGCTTTAGAAGGACGTTTAACCGTGATGGTTGCCAACCTCGCACCTCGTAAAATGCGTTTTGGTATTTCGGAAGGTATGGTAATGGCTGCTGGCCCTGGCGGTAAAGATATCTTCTTACTCAGCCCAGACAGTGGTGCACAACCCGGTATGCAAGTTAAATAACCCATACTTGCTCTAGTCTGTTATTCATTAAAAGTGGGAAGCTAAATACTTCCCACTTTTTTATTGGCTTTTTATTGTGATCGGTAGCACAATAATAAAGTTAATTGTATGATGAATAGATATTACATTACAGGACCAGTCTCATGTCATTTAAACAGGTACTGATAACGGGATGGCAATATTTGCGAGCTTTCGCAATACTCTACCTTTGCCTGATTATTGGAAACCTTATCTCAACACTACTTCCATTCTCCATCCCTGGCAGCATTGTCGGCATGTTAATTTTATTCATACTGCTTGCGTTACAAATTATTCCCGCGAAGTGGGCACAACCCGGTTGCAGCATTTTGTTGAAAAATATGACCATCCTGTTTGTTCCTATTGGTGTTGGCATAATGAATTACTATGAATTACTCAGCCAACAAATGGTTCCTATCATCGTTTCCTGCGTGGTTAGTACCTTAATCGTTATGGTCGTTGTCGCCATCAGTTCCAACTATATTCATAAGGAACGCCCTGTCGTTGGGGCTCAACCTGATGACGTTCCTTTACCCCCCGAAGACCCAATTTCTTCGGTCATTAATAATGATAAAACTAAGGGGAATGAATAATGTTAGAACATATTTGGTGGTCATTGCCGTTGACCATTGTGGTGTTTTATTTGGCTCGTAAGCTGTCGACCACATTTAAGTTACCGATTTTAAACCCACTATTAATTACTATTGCGGTATTGATTGCACTACTAGTGATCACGAATACCTCTTATGAGCACTATTTTGCAGGTAGCAAAATACTCAATGATTTACTACAGCCTGCAGTCGTCGCGCTCGCTTTTCCACTTTACGAACAAATGCACCAAATTCGAGCCCAGTGGAAATCTTTATTAAGTATTTGTTTTGCAGGTAGTTTAGTGGCCATGTTTAGCGGTGCCGCCATCGCGTTATGGTTGGGGGCAACCCCTGATATCGCGGGTTCTATTTTGCCTAAATCGGTTACTACCCCTATCGCGATGGCTGTTGCTGATTCGGTTGGTGGGATCCCTGCGATTAGTGCCGCCTGCGTGTTATTTGTTGGGATCTTAGGCGCCATGTTTGGCCATAGCTTATTTGATGTGCTGCGTGTACGAACCCACGCATCAAGGGGACTCGCGATGGGAACCGCTTCCCACGCCCTAGGCACTGCCCGCTGTGCCGAAGTGAATTACATTGAAGGTGCTTACAGTTCCCTTGCATTGATGACCTGTGGGGTTATCACCTCACTTATAGCCCCGTTTATCTTTCCTGTTATTTTACATCTTTTTAGCTAAGCTTAATTCACTAAGCCAATATCCAAGCAAATGAGTAAGAGGAATTTATTAGTCTCTTACTCACTAACACACGGAGAAAACATGAGATATATCTCTCAATTAAAGAATTTGTTTCATATGTTTCATTTAAAATGGTGACTTAAGTCACATATTGTTGAGCGCATTATTGAATAGAATAAAAATAATTAATTAGGGAGGTAACACATGCATTCACGATTTAAGGCCGCTTGGGCCGAACTTCCAGAAAAGTTACAGTCGGTACTTAGACCAATCATTGATAATTCTGATTTCCGAGGTATGTTAACAGCGGAACAAGTCAAACAGATTAAAGCTGAAGCAGGTGTAAGCGACGCTGAATTAGCCTTTGCGTTGTTGCCTTTCGCTGCGGCTTATGCAATTACTCCAATCTCCCATTTTCACGTTGGTGCAATCGCTTGCGGCGCAAGTGGTAATTTATATTTCGGCGCCAATATGGAATTTAGCCATGTTTCAATGGGGCAAGTGATCCATGCAGAACAGTGTGCAGTGACACACTCTTGGATGAAAGGTGAAACGCAGATTACCTCAATTACCGTGAATTACACACCTTGTGGGCACTGCCGCCAATTTATGAATGAATTGCGTGAAGGCGGTAAAATTATGGTGAATTTACCGGGCCGCACACCCGCAGTACTACACCACTATTTACCCGACTCATTTGGGCCGTCTGACTTAAACATTACTACTTTACTACTCGACCCGGTTGACCATGGCTATAAAAACCAAAGCCGTGACCGGTTATTAAGTGCAGCAATCGAGGCAGCAAACCAATCCCATGCGCCTTATAGCCAATCTCATTCAGGTATTGCGTTACAGTTAAAAGATGGTTCATTATTTACAGGCCGCTACGCAGAAAATGCCGCATTCAACCCAAGTTTACCACCACTGCAAGCCGCTTTAATTATGATTAACCTTGCAGGTAAAGATATTCACGCCATCGACCAAGCTAAGTTTGTTGAAAAACAAGATGCAATTATCAAACATTGGTATGTTACCGAAAATACATTACAGGCACTAGGTTGCCAAAATATTGAATTAGCTTATTTGGATTAATTTTATATTTATTTAAATATAACGGTTATTGCTGGGAGCTTGAATAAATAGCAATAACCGTATAGTTGTTATTAGAACTTTAATCTTGTTCACAAAACTATTTACCTGCAAAGTAGCCATCCATAATAGGACTCACTAGTTTTGATTAATATATGCCCTAGTAAGTAAATTCATTAAACAATTTTTCTGTTTCATTTATCGTGTCTTCTAATGTAATAACTAAAGGGATCTTTCGCATTTTTTCTAGCCAAGCTTGGCTTTGTTGCTGTTTTATCGATACAGATTGCGCGGCTTCTTCTTTCATGTCTAGCCAAATGCTAGCAAATAACGCTGATTCACCATTAAGTGATTTATTAGAAAAGCTATTTAATAGTTTCCCTATAATTTTATTCTTTTTATCTATAGATAATACTTCAAATACATCTTTAAACAACCAACCTTCATAAGGAATCCCTGAATTTAACATCGCTTCTTTTTTTATTTTAATAAATTCTTGATGTGTAATATCACCAATTGGGATGTTATCACTTTCTTTGCGATTTTTCATAATTCGTCCATATGCTAATTTGACTTCTTTTTGATACCGACTCCGTTTTTCACTGGTGAATGACTCACCCCGTGCCTTCATATGATTATTTAAAAACTCTTTTTCTAGATAAATAAAAATACTGAAATATTTATCACTTGAATCATTTACCTTTTGAGGGTTATATTTTTCATTAAAAGAGTAACCTTTATTTATGAGAATTAAACATGATAAAATTATAAAAATTAATTTAGAAATAATAAATTTAGAAACCATCATTAGAACTCCTTTTATTCTTATTAAAATTCATTGAATTATTAATCATTTCTTCAAACATAAAGTCTAATTCTTTTTCTATATTTTTAACTAAAGTAATCCGCCTCATTTTCTCCAGCCATCTTTTGCTTTTAATTTGCTTGTCTGATGGTGGTTTGGAAGCTTCTCTTACCATTGCATACCAAAGCATCATGAATAATTTAGCTTCCTTCGCAGGATCGTTGTTATTCATCACAAAAACGAACTGTTGCCATAGTGCCTCTCGGTTTCTCTCATTAATAATATCTAAAACATCTGCTAAAATCCAAGCATGATAAGACATTCCCATTTCATTTAAATTCTCACGATAAAAATCCATTGCCTGTTCATGGCTTAATTTTTTAATAAATGCTTCTTTTGGATACTTTAAAAATTCTAACATTGGGTTATTATCTTTTCCCCCCTTGAAAATAACTAATTTTTTTCTATCAAATATTAAATCCTTAGATTCAGAAAAGTATAACATCTGTAGCATAAAGAAAAGACGTGGCGTTTTAACACCTTTTTTTTCACAAAAATTAGTTGTATTTTTTTTATTATATTTTACATTATTTCCTTGAGGATTTTGGCAAGCACCGAGAAGAAAAACTGAAAGCACAACTATTAATTTATAATTCATATACATCCTTGTGATTCATAAAGTTAGAAACCAATAATCTTAAAAATAAATTATGTAAAAAACACATTGCCCACATAAAAAGAAACATCAGTAATCACCATTCGTTTACTAATAACTAAAATAATTTATTTTATTATAAGTAGACTTTTTAAATATTAATTAAAACTAAAAGATCCTCCAGAAGAATAACCACTATAACTAAATTCAGGTATACTTGGCATTGAGGGTATTGAGTATTTATCTTCAAATGAGTCCATTGAATTGTTCATTGATGACATATTGTCTCTTAACTGGCCAATCATATTTTCAAAATGATGGTTATTTCTTATGGTATCTGTAGGGAAGTCTTTAAATCCTGGCGTTCCCGGAAGAACAACACTCGGGCGTTCTAGATAATAATTTGTTGGTGTTTCATTATCCTTAAACCTATCAAGTAGGTTTGTTGTACGAGGTGCTAATTGTCTATTCGGTTCGGATTTTGGATAAGTGCTTTCCAATATCGATTTATCTACCATATTGTGTGGATACTTAATTGGAGGTGTTGACTTGTTGTTTATTGATGGCATATTTCCCCTTAAATCATCAATCATACGATCATAATGAGCAACATCTGGTTGATAATTAACTGATGGTGAATCAAATAAGCCTGTTTCTGGTAATATATAGTCAGGTCTTTCTAAATAATATTCAGACAATAGATTTTTATGTGTAAATTCCGTTTGGCCACGCCAATCTGTTTGTACTTGAAATGATTCTAAATGTTGTGAAGGATAATCCCAAAATGAAAAACGCTCTGTTCCTCTATCAATTAAAGGGTTTCCTGTATTATAAATAATTGTATTTATTCTATCCATATTATCTTCTTCTATATGAGATATAATATTTTGATAAGATTTCTTGGCTGTAACCACCACGCCATCTACTACATTATCAATATCCAGAACTCGTTTAGTCCAACTATGTATTTTAGGCTGCATATGCGCTGGAGCTTCATATAATGCTCTAAACATTATATCTTTAGTATTTATACTTAATAATATTTCACTTTCTATATCACCTACAGAATTTAAAGCTCTCTGCCAATAACTCTCTCTTTGTTCTCTAGGTAACACAAAAAATACAGGTTCTAAAGTCCATGCATCAGAAGGAAGATTATAATAAGAAAATACACTACTATGAAATAATTTAGCCTCTATGTGATTTATATCACCATAGATTACATCCTTTCCATCTTCAAATCTATTTTTTAGGGTTTGAACATAAGCTATTGCCATATCATAGCGAATACGCTCAATTATAAACTCATCTTGCACTCCAATATGCTCTAAAATAGCTTCATCTAAATAATTAAGCGCAAAAGCACCTGAAAGAGAATCACCTTTAACCACACTATTAGCTAATTTAGCATATCGGTCTCCTTTACTTTCCAAATATTCATACATCAACTTTGGTTCTTTGGTTACGTATAAAATTTTAATTGCATTAGAAACATCACTACGAGTTAACTTTAAATCACCCTTTCTAATTTCTTGAGTTCTCATATTATCTCCTAATTTTTAACATGGTCGAGTAAAAAAATGCGTATTTTTTCCCTCATTATATTGCTATTAGATAATTCTTTAGCATCAAAATAAAATTTAACCTTAGTTCCTATTTCTGGAATCAAAAAATATTGAAAACACTTATGATACTTCTCATCAATTGGTAACCATTCACACTCAATTAAAAAAATTACTTCATTATTAATTTCCTTCCAATAATATCCTTTTTTATTAAAATACATATCATCTTTATGACCAATACTTCTTCGTATTGTTACAGTCACTTCAGTAAAATAAAGATCCAACTCTTCATCATAATATAACTCCCCCTTTCTTTTGAGGTACCCCATATCTAAATACACGTGTTTTCTATAACTCAAATATTTTTCAGGGTTTCCTTTTAATGGTTCAGCATAAACTTCTATAATTTTAACATCATTACTTACCTCATTAGATGGTTTCAAATCAGACCAAGACATTCGCATTGGCAGCACTCTAAAATTAGCCTCACACCCTTTTTTATTTTCAATAAACCTTGGGTCAAAATAGCTATACCCTTCATATTCAGCAAATGGAAAAACATACTCGCCAGGAACTTCTATAATATTCTTATTAAACTGCCCACAGACAAAACCGGGGCGGTTCTCGCCATTTACAATGCAGGAAAATAATAATAACGGTAGAATTAAACAAAAATATAATTTCATAATAATTGACACCTTAATACTTATATAACATTTAGTTTTCAAACTTATTTAAATGAAAACTATGATTTAGCAGAAGCTAATGTTTTACTCATACGTTCATACCATTTATTAATAATTATTTTCTGTTTTTTAGTGGCCTTCTTTTCCTTTTCTGACATCACTTTCATCAAGCTGTATATTACCGATAATTCATGGCCACGGTCTCCAGAAGCTGCCATAATTTTTTGCCAATAAAATTCTTTTTCTTTTTCATCTAATACAGAAAATACCACACCTAAAACCCAAGCTTCTTCGGGTATTTTATTACGTAACATGACCAGATAGTGTATTTCATCTGCTTCTTTATAAGTCATATCATGAGAGACTTTTTCACCTGTACTCTGTTTCTTCGCTTTTCGCTTCAATACTTGAAGCATTTCTAATGCATGGTCATAATTTATTTTGTCTATCAATGTTTTATTAATTGTTTTGTTTTTTTCTTTCATCACCAAATAAAAATAATCTGTTATAACTCGACCAAAAATTGATGAGCCATATTTGTTTTCATAGAAATAGCTGTCAATATTCCTTAGTGTTTCGATTGGGTTATAGTCTGCTCTTGAATGATTCATTCCTCCTAGAAATGCCATAATAATTAATATATAAATACGCTTATTTCTTAACACCCCATTAATTAAATTCATAAAACTCCTTAGTGAAAAATGAAATATAAAATAAAATTTAACTTATATAAATTTAAAACTTGCAGCAATATATGATATTTAAAAATATAATTTAACTTTCATTGAATCCGTTTTTTCTCTCTGTAACTGACTAAAAATAAGAAAAAACATGAAAAAATTGAACCCGCAGAAAAGCTAAACTAACGTTTGAAAACGTAAAAATAACGATGAGACATTCATTATTTGCCTAAGCGTGATCTACCTACCGTAATGCGTATGCCGTTATCGGCTTTCATTCCCTTCCGCGCATAAACTCCTTATCATATGCACAATATTTTTCAGTAAATTTTTTAACGCTTTTTTATCATTATTTACTGTACATATTTGCTGTTTAGCTTAGGATCTACCCTGACTTTGTTGATTAATCGTCCGAAGAGTGATATTTCATGGAACATGAATACGAAACAAAACGCCCTCTCTATATACCCTACGCTGGCCCAATTTTGCTTGAATTCCCTTTACTGAATAAAGGAAGCGCCTTCACAGAAGAAGAGCGCGCAAATTTCAACTTACATGGTTTGCTCCCTGAGCAAGTTGAAACCATCGAAGAACAAGTTGAACGCGCCTATCGCCAGTTAATTGATTTTAAATCAGATATTGATAAACACATTTACCTGCGTAATATTCAAGACACCAACGAAACCTTATTTTATCGCCTTATAGATGCCCACCTGACAGAAGTAATGCCAATTATCTATACCCCAACCGTGGGGGAAGCTTGTGAGCATTTCTCTGATATTTATCGCCGTGCACGTGGTTTATTTATTTCTTATCCAAACCGTGAATACATCGACGACATGCTGCAAAACGCCACTAAACAAAATGTGAAAGTGATTGTGGTCACTGATGGTGAACGTATTTTAGGCCTTGGTGACCAAGGTATCGGTGGTATGGGCATCCCAATTGGGAAACTCTCTCTCTATACCGCGTGCGGGGGTATCAGCCCTGCTTATACCTTACCTATTGTTATTGACGTAGGAACCAACAACCCACAGCGTCTGAATGACCCTCTGTATATGGGATGGCGTCACCCACGTATTACTGGTGATGAATACAACGAGTTCCTTGATGAATTTGTTCAGGCAGTTAAACGCCGCTGGCCAAACGTATTATTGCAATTTGAAGATTTCGCACAGAAAAATGCGATGCCTTTATTAACCCGTTACCGTGATGAACTATGCTGTTTCAATGATGATATTCAAGGCACCGCGTCAGTTGCATTAGGTAGTTTAATTGCCGCCAGCCATGCCGCAGGCAGTAAGCTAAGTGACCAACGCGTGACTTTCTTAGGTGCAGGCTCAGCGGGTTGCGGTATCGCAGAACAAATTATCGCTCAAATGAAATCTGAAGGGTTAAGCGACGAAGAAGCGCGTTCTCGCATTTATATGGTTGATCGTTTTGGTTTATTAACCGATAAACTGCCTAATTTACTCGATTTCCAAGCCAAATTAACCCAAAACAGTGGAAATTTAACCGACTGGGATGTTAACAGTGACTCAATTTCACTGTTAGATGTCGTACGCAATGCCAAACCAACCATATTGATTGGTGTGTCTGGCCAAGCTGGGTTATTCACAGAAGAAATCATTAAAGAGATGCATAAGCACTGTGAACGCCCTATTGTGATGCCGTTATCTAACCCAACATCACGTGTTGAAGCTCGCCCTGAAGACATTATCAATTGGACTGATGGCAAGGCCTTAGTCGCAACAGGAAGTCCATTTAGCCCAGTGTCTTACAAAGACCAAGTGTTCCCAATTGCACAATGTAACAACTCCTATATCTTCCCGGGTATTGGTCTTGGTGTGATTGCCTCTGGTGCCAAACGTGTTACTGATGGCATGTTAATGGCCGCCAGCCGTGCGCTTGCCAGCTGTTCACCACTTGCCAAAAATGGTGAAGGTGCGCTATTACCTCTACTGTCTGATATTCAAGATGTATCTCGCATTATTGCTAAACAAGTGGCAAAAGAAGCACAGATCCAAGGTGTGGCAACGGTCACTTCGGATAGCGCGCTTGATGAAGCTATTGAACGCAATTTCTGGAAGCCTGAGTACCGTACCTATAAACGAACTTCGTTTTAATTACTCATAATTCCATTGAAAGGAGCTCTTTAGAGCTCCTGAGGTTGTTGACAAAGCGGGATAAAAGCGTGGTTTTTCCCGCTTTGTGTTATCAACCGAAAATCAATAAATTGATTTTCCTCATTTATTTTCAAAACCTATCAGACTTGCCGCTCTTTAGAGCTCTTTTTTTTTGTTTTTTATGACCCCTACAAAATGATATCTGCATTCTCAGATAATGATAAATTGCGCTAAACAAATCACTTATTTAAGATAACGGCCATGACTGATTAATAGGATATTGACATGACTGGCGACCTCAATGCTGCTATTCCACAGAAACATAAGTTTTCCCTATGGGCAATAGCCCTAACGCTTTTTATTGCAGTGCTGAATATTGTTGTTTATTTTTACCAGCTCAATTATGCCGCCCCACTCGATTCCCAAGAAAATAATTTATTGCTATTCGGTGCCAATGTTTACCAACTTTCATTAACTGGAGATTGGTGGCGTTATCCAGTCAGTATGGTATTGCACTCAGGCGGTATGCACCTTGCTTTAAATACGTTGGCCTTGTTTGTTATTGGGATTGAATGCGAACGTACCTATGGGAAATTTAGGATGCTTGCGATATACCTATTTTCAGGTATTGGCGCAGCATTTTTTAGTGCTTATTGGCAATATAGCGAAGCCATTAAGGAAGCAGCAAGCCGAGCATCAATGAATACATGGAACAGTTTATATTTACCTGATAATACGGTGTATATCACTGTTGGCATTGGTGCATCTGGCGCCATTATGGGATTAGCTGCAGCTTCTGTCATTGATTTATTAAAAAGAATTAATCACCCCAACCTTTCTCTTGAAGAACGTAACCAATTAAAACGCCCGCTATATAATATTATTGGGATGATTGCGTTAACGCTCATCAATGGATTACAGTCAGGTATTGATAACGCAGCTCATATTGGTGGCGCAATACTCGGTGCGGTTATCAGTGGTGCTTTTGTACTTGCCCCCCATGCAACAGCTCGAGCAAAACTGCTGTCTAGTGGCTTAATTGTACTTATAGCCGCCGCCTTACTCGCTATTACACTCAGCCAATTTTCTTCCTTACAAGACGAAAACCTAAACTATGAGCGCCAGTTTATTTACCAAGAAATGACAAAAGAGCTTAATCAGCGATAAACGCACCGTTTTTAGTGAAGAGTCAATCCTATTATTAACAACATCAATAATAGGACTCATGACCCTAGAAGGTGAATAAATTCATTGTCATCATTACTGCACTACAGGTAATTAATAACAATGTAATGTATTGAAAGGTGCGTTCAGATAAACGGATCAGTAAATATTTAGCCAGTGGCATCACAATCAATGCCCCTGCACACAATATCAGCGCCAATTTTAAATCTGTATAGCCGTCTTGCGCATAGGCTAAAGCAGAGGAACCGGATAACACGGTTGTCACAAAAATCGATGTACCAATTGCTTGCTTAATATTCAGTTGCATATAGCGCAATAACATAGGGAGAACAACCACACCACCACCAACACCCGTTGCTCCAAGTACAACACCTGCCAAGATAGCCGGCACAGCCATGGATTTTAGCTGGTCCCCTTTTGCTGTTTCTTGTTTGATGATCGAAACAAAAAACATTCGCTGAATAAATAAATAGAGAGAAAAGATAATGGCAGCAGCCACTAACAGATTAATACCCCACTCAACTTGTTTTTCATACCCCGGTAATCCCCCTAGCCATGTCACAAACAAACTAGAGAGAAAGGTGCTCGGTAACATAATCGCTAACACAATCATTGCCCCTTTAAAGGGAATATTGCCTAGTCGAAAATGCATATAAGAAGAAGAAACCTTCATTAACATCGAAAGAAAATTCGCAGTGGCTACTGCCGCTAATGCATTTAGCCCAAAAAAATAGGTCAGTATCGGTAATACAATCACACCACCACCGACACCCGTTGTGCTAATAATCAGCCCAATCAGTGCACCTATCGCTAACTCCGTTACAATCATTAACTCTTGCCTTGTATCAGTGCTCGTCGCCCTTTTTGTAATGCTTCATTTGCATCACTATCTGCTAACGTGAGGTATTTAAAAAATAATGTATCGAAAGTAATCATCTGCAACACTTGGGGGGTGATGATGCCTAATTGGGAATGTTGCTCATCATAAAAATAAGGCAAGGCGAAATCCGCTAACTTCATCGCTTCATCTTGGCCAAAACGCGTCAGTGCGACTGTCGGGCATCCGGTTTCTTTTGCAGAGCGAAGCATACTATTGATTTCTTGAGTATTTCCACGTGCCGTTACCGCAATAGCAAGGTCTTCTGGCCCCAAATTTGCCGAGTAACTTAGCTGAACATGCAAATCATAACTAAACAGTGCATGTTTATTAATGCGAATTAATTTATGGAAAATATCACTGGCAACAATAGCTGAAGACCCGACACCAAACAGCACAATACGTTTGGCCTGGTACATTTTTTGCGCAATCGTATCCACAACGGGTGGCTCAAGTAAATCCAGTGATTTTTCAATAGCCGAAATAAACATGTGCCCCGTTTTAGCGATAATCTGAGAAGTATCATCGTGGCGACTCAGATTACCGTATAGACTTTCGGCTTTGTGTTGCTTTTCATCCGACAAATAATCGACTTTAAATTCAGGATAGCCACGGTACCCCATTTGGCGTGAAAAGCGGATAACAGAAGCACTACTGACCCCAGCCGCCTGTGCCAATTCCGCTGCATTCATCGCGATAAGACTTTCGCGGTTATCCAGCAAAAATGTGGCAATACGTTGTTCTGTGCCTTTACCGCGTGTCTGCAAGCTTTCCAGTTTTACCGTCAGTGTCGACATGGCTATTCCTTCTAATTATTTTTCTGGATCAGTGAAGCCTATTATCATACTGGCAATGAACCCGACAATCCATGCACCCGCAACAGCAATTAAAAAATCCAATATTTGGCCATCACCCACTAATGGAATTAATGATAACCCGGCAGTACCAAATGGAATGATGATCCCGACATGGAAGAACGCCATTAGTGCGCCACCAGCTGCACCACCAATACAACCTGCAATGAATGGTTTACCCAATGGCAATGACACACCGAATAATAACGGTTCGCCGACACCAAAAATACCAACAGGTAATGCACCGACTAAGGTTTTCTTCAGGCGTTGGTTTTTGGTTTTTAAATAAACCCAGAAACACGAACCCACTTGCCCCATTCCCCCCATGGCTAAAATTGGGAATAAGTAATTCAAGCCAAAGGTTTGTAAAATTTCAGCATGAATTGGGATCAGGCCTTGGTGTAAACCCGTTAATAATAAGAATAAGAAACTACCGCCTAAAATACCGCCCGTCGCCACGGCGCCACCGCCACTATTTAATAAAGCAACAGAAACGCCTTGCGCTAAAATTTGATTTAAGTAATGCCCTGCGGGTTGGAATACCACAATTGCCACCATCGCTGAGACTAAAATAGTCACAAATGGCGTCACGATGAGGTCTAAACTTTCTTTAATGATACTTCTAAACCACACTTCAAATTTAGAAGAGAAAACGACCACCATAAGCACTGCAAAAATCCCTCCACTACCTGGGACTAACTTCGAGCCAAATAAGGTGATATCCGCTAAACCTGGCATCGAAAGTAACCCAGCCATGACCGCACCAATTGAGGTAGACGCACCAAGCTCTTTCGCGGTATTCACCCCAATCATAATTGAAAGATAAACAAAAACTGCACTGCCAATCAATTTTAATAACTTAAATAATTCAGGGAATTGTTCAACAACGCCGGGTGCCACTAAACGCACAATATTGATCAGCCCCATAATCAAACCACAACCAATCAGTGCAGGAATGGTTGGAACAAAAATGGCGGCCAACGTATTTAGCATGCGTCGTATGGAAAACGCTTTTTTCTCTGCTGGTGCTGCACTTTCCGTTGTCGCAGAGGTGCTACCTTGCATGCGTTTGTTCATCACCGAAAAGACTTTCGCTGCGGTTCCCATTCCAACAATCACTTGTTGTTGCTCACCATTGAAAATAACGCCTTTTACACCCTCAATTTGTTTCAAAGCTTCAGCATCGAATTTACTGTTATCTTTTAAAACTAAACGGATACGCGTCATACAGTGAGTTAATGTTGCCACGTTCTCAAAGCCGCCCGCATATTTTTCTATTTCTCTGGCGAGTACTTCCAGATGTTCTATCTTATTAGCCATATGATTCCCCTGATGTTGACTGAGCCTATAAACCCGCTCTTCATCACGCTATCCCATTACTTAACGGTGATTGCTAACATGCTGTCCAAGGTGGTATTTGGATGCTGTTGAACGATATCCGTTGCTTGCTGTGCATTAATCTGTAGCTCATGCATTAAAATTGCACGTCGAGGATGATAATCCACTTGTGCCAATAACCCTGCTGCGGTGTGTTCATCTATACCGCAAACTTCACTAACAATCCGTTCTGCGCGGCGCAGTAATTTGATATTACTGGCAACGACATCAACCATTAAATTAGTATGAATACGACCTAATCGCCCCATTACACAGGTACTTAGCATGCCTAAAATCATTTTTTGTGCAGTACCGCTTTTCATGCGAGTTGAACCCGATAACACTTCAGGGCCAACATCGGGTGCAATCGCCAATTTTGCGACATCACTAACTAACCCTCGGCCTCGCGTGGTAATAGCCACCGTTAACGCACCGATTTCATTGGCGTATTCAATACCCGCTAAAGTAAATGGTGTACGTCCGCTGGCAGCGATACCCACCACGACATCTTTTGCACAAAGCTGGCGCTTTTTAAGCTCATCAATCGCTGATTCCGCTGAATCTTCAATATTTTCAACCGCTTTTAACATCGCATCTTGGCCACCCGCAATAATCGACTGTACCATTTCAGACGAAGTACCAAATGTTGGTGGGCATTCTGCACTGTCTAACACGGCTAGCCTGCCGCTGGTACCTGCCCCAATGTAAAACAAGCGTCCACCTTGCTTTAAGCACTCAGCAATAGCATCAACCACTTGGGCAATCGCAGGTAGAACGGCCTGAATAGCACCTGCAACCGTACTATCTGCTTGGTTAATAACTTTCACCATAGAGAGTGTATCCAAACGTGAAAACTGTTGCGTTTCCTGATTGAATTCATTGTGTAGACAGTCACTCAGAGTATTTTCGGCTAGAGACATTCAAACGCCCTCATGAAATTTAATTTCATTAAAAAATACATTAAATGAATTTTTATTTCAATTTAAATCACTGCGATTTCATACAACTTAATTGCAGGTTATGATCTTTCTCACAATAATACGTTTGTATTGAAAAGCTACCGGTGACAAAAGCCACCGGCGATAATGCTATTTTACGAACTTGCAGGTTCCGAAGGCTGATGGGATGTGAAAATCAGGTTTAACAGAATCAGGCTTGATCCAGCTAATCCATTTACGCACTTGCTTAGGTTCGCCCGCACTGAACTCTCCGCGCAAAATGGCACACATTAGTGTCTGTTTGTCCGCGTCTTGCCATAAATTGAGTTTAGTAAATTCATCTAAATCAATTTTTCCTGTTAATACATAACCATTTGGCGTTATTTCACCCACCGTTTGTAATGTTTCCCAATTCCAACTTGGGTCAACTTCACGATAATAATTAGCTTTTGCATCGAAAGTGCGCCCTTTCGGGTCCATTTCAGCCGTATAATAAGGTTTTAATTCAGGGCTAGTCGTGAAAAAAAGTTCAACACGATCAGAATCTAATACTGCTTGGTCTTTATCTTGGTTATCACCTAGCTGAATATCTTTATCATCTGCAATAAAGCGGAAATATAATGCGTCATCACTCCACAGAGCACGAAAATCTGTTTTGGGAGCCGTTTCCTTTTCCCATGGGTAAGTAAAATCGGTTAATACTTCTGCTTGTTCCCAGACTTCCGTACTTTTCGTCGCATCATTGAGTGATTTTAACTGATTGGTGTGATTGATTTGGTACTCTTTCGCTGCCACACTCGCTGTAACAAGTACGGCACTTGTGGCTAGTAATGTCGTTAGCTTCATACTTTCCTCACCTATCTGATTAAAAATCTGTTATTCACAAAAAACCATTAAAGAAATAATATTTCACCGCAAATATAAAATATAGAATTAAAATTTCATAATATATAGCTTCATTCTATAAAAACTATCATGATGTGAAGCTGCTCACTCTTTAATAAGAATGTGATTTATCTTTTTCATCCAATTTCTGATTAATTTTGATTCAATTATTAGGCTTAATATTAGTCAACCCCGATTGTAATGTAGACATTGACATGATTTTACGTTACGCGACTTGCGTCACTAATTTAAGTCAAGTAGCCTAGAGACACTGGCCTATTGAGGCCAACAATTTCAAAATTATGACTCTTTATTATCAAGGCTAGGACATGAGGAAACGTCTGTTTTTTGGTCTTATTATTCTTGCAGGGATCGCATTTACGACCATAATGTTGCTTGATCGCTGGATAAGCTGGGATACCGCCCCCTATATCTATGAAGATGTAGAAAAATTGCCTGCGCGCGATGTCGGCATGGTACTTGGCACATCCAAATATTATGCCTCTGGTGTTAATAACCTCTACTATACCTATCGCATTAAAGGCGCAGCTGAGGCATACCACAGTGGAAAAGTTAAATATTTACTTCTCAGTGGTGATAATGGCGCACATAATTACAATGAGCCAATCAACATGCGCAAAGATTTAATTAAAGAAGGGGTTCCAGCCTCTAAAATTGTGCTCGATTTCGCTGGCTTTAGGACATTAGACTCAGTGGTACGTACTAAAAAAGTGTTTGATACCGATAATTTTACGATTATTACCCAGCGTTTTCATTGTGAACGAGCGGTCTTTATCGCCAAACATAAAGGTATTGATGCACAGTGTTTAGCGGTTCCGACACCTTCTGGAATGTATAAAGTGAGAGTACGCGAAGTGTTTGCACGGCTAGGAGCTTTGGCGGATTTATATATTTTAAAACGCGAACCTAAATTTTTAGGTGAGCAAGAATCTATCCCTGCTCCTATTAAAATGCCTGAAGGAATTAAAGGCTATCCAGCGGTTTCACCGGATGAAGTCAATAAATTGAATTAGATCTATAAGTAGATGAACCTTCATCTACTTATTAATTTTCCGGTCAATTTACGCCAACACCATTCAAACGGCCCCTGCCTAAAAAACATTAACCAATAATAAGAAAACAATAAATTTGCCCCCCAAATAATGGGAACCAAAACAAGTAATTCAACCCGTGTAAATTGCCCAAAATAGCCTAAGTGGTAAAACAATGCGGTACAAATTAGCGTTTGCAAAATATAATTACTCAACGCCATACGGCCCACATATTGCAGCCCATGGATTACTTTATTGTTTACCACTATTCCCCAAAAGCCATACACCAGAGCTATGTATCCTATAGATTGAAATGGAATAACTAGCTCATTAATAATATAACCAATGATTGAAGTTGAAAAATAACTCCAATTGAATTGGCTTTGCATGTATAGCGAAACTATTTGAATCAATAAGGATGGCAAGATAAATATGCAGGCTATTTTGCGGTAATGTTGAGCACTAAATTGCCCTCGTAACCAACCATTTTTCATTAACAATGCGCCAATAATCATCAACGCAGATAATTGCCAGCCATATTGGATAACCAGCATTTCAACCATCTTGAGCATCTCTGATGCTCGATAATACACACCATCCATTCCCCCCGAGGTATGTATAGTATATTCAAATGCCAATTGCTTATCCGAGGTTTGCCAAAAACCAGAGGGATCTACACCGCTTCCCAACACGAGCAAGATGACTAGCCCAATCAAATATAGTGACAATGCTATTTTCAATAAAAAACCATCATCATATTGATTAAGCAAATAGGCTACCAACAAGCCCGTTAATGCATAGGCCAAAAGAATATCACCGTCCCAAAAGCCAACCCCATGAATCACCCCGAATAGGGCTAAAACAAATAAACGGCACCGGTTCCAACCAAGAGAACGAGGCTGTAGCAATACAAGTGTTGCCCCAAATAGGATGGAAAAAATAGCGAGAACTTTACCTTGAAAAAGGACATTGAAAACACCCCAGAGGTAAGCCTCTGACTCGGGTGTTGTATTGGTGTAATAAGGGTTTAAATACGCCGCTTGTGGTAAAGCAAAAGCAAAGATATTCATTAAAAGAATACCTAAAATCGCTATACCACGGACGGCGTCAAGTGCGTCAATACGACTTGACGGTGTCGTTGTTGTCATAAATTATAAATGGCGAACTGCACGTAAAAATTCTTGTCGTGTGTTTTGGCTTGATTTAAACAACCCGCCTAATGACGTTGTTGTTGTTGCACTTGTCGCGTCACGAATACCACGTGCTTTCACGCAATAATGCACTGCATCTATGCAAACAGCCACATTCGTTGTTCCCAGTAATGTTTGCAAAGCAACCAAAATTTGCTGTGTTAAACGTTCTTGCACTTGTGGGCGTTGTGAGAAAAATTGCACAATTCGGTTAATTTTCGATAAACCAATGACTTTATCTTTTGGAATATAGGCAACTGTCGCTTTGCCATCGATCGTAACAAAGTGGTGTTCGCAGGTGCTTGTTAGCGTAATATCACGCACAGTGACCATTTCATCCACTTTCATTTTATTTTCAATCAGAGTGATTTTTGGAAAGTTTGCGTAATCTAGCCCTGAAAAAATTTCATCAACATACATTTTTGCGATGCGACGAGGGGTATCAGCTAAACTGTCATCGGTTAAATCCAAATTCAGCAGCGTCATGATCTCTGTCATGTGCCCTTCAATCAGTTTCTTGCGTTCGTCGCCTGATTTTGGCTGGATACGCAAAGGCGTTTCTAAGCCTCTTGCCTCCAGTGCGGCATGAACTAACTCGGCCTCTTTACTCAGAGATGACATGTGATCCTCCACAAATGGTATAACTATTTTTATAAAATGCAGGTGTGCGGTACTCTAAAACAGCAGGTACAGATAATCCAGCATAACATGGATAATTACCGTGAAATATTTGCACTTATTCATGCAATTCATTCACCCTGTTAATCTATCCTTTAAAAGGTTTTACACCTTACATACGGTGATTAATAGCACATTTTTTATTGATACATTAATTTTAAAAGATAAATATAGAGTGCCTAACTATTTAACATGATTATAGCAACAACCGTTTTGTTATTTTGTGCATAATTTTCTCTGTGCTAATGCCAGCTAATTGTCTAAATCTCACTAAAAGCTATCTGTAATCAATTTCTATTCATTCACCCACTAATGGATTTCTGCCATAATATGCATTACGAACACATTTTAAGCCTCAAGGCAGATAACAATAATGAGGGTCATTATTTATGGATCAGTGTCATACTAACGATTTGATTTCTCTAGATGTTGCATTGGAAAAATTACTATCTCAAACGAAAACCGTCACAGATACCGAAATCATTCCACTGACCTCCTCTGCACAGCGCATCATTGCGACAGACCTGATTTCCCCTATCAATGTCCCACCATTCGATAATTCTGCTATGGATGGCTATGGCTTGCGTTTTGCCGATTGGGATGGAAAAACACCAATGCCAGTGGCTGGTAAATCATTTGCCGGCAATCCTATGGAAGGCGAATTAAAAGCAGGTTGCTGCGTGCGTATTATGACCGGTGCCCCAATTCCACAAGGCGTGGATACGGTTGTGATGCAAGAATCTACAGAGCAAACGAGCCAAGGCATTGTATTTACCCAACCTATCAAACAAGGTAGTAACGTTCGTAAAGCAGGGGAAGATATTGCCCAAGGCAATGCTGTGTTCCCTGCAGGAACGTTACTCACAACAGCCCAACTGCCGTTAATTGCTTCACTGGGGATTGCAGATGTCACCGTTTATCGTCGCCTTAAAGTTGCCGTTTTTTCAACAGGTGATGAACTACAAGCCGTCGGCCTTCCTTTAGCAGATGGGCAAATTTATGATACTAACCGTTTCACCGTTCGCCTGATGCTTGAAAAACTTAACTGCGAAGTACTTGATCTAGGTGTGATACCGGACTCGCCAGAAAAACTCAAACAAACCTTTATCGAAGCTAACCAACACGCTGATTTAGTTATCAGTAGTGGCGGTGTTTCCGTGGGTGAAGCTGACTATACCAAACAAATTTTGGATGAATTAGGCACGATTGGTTTTTGGAAGTTGGCCATTAAACCAGGAAAACCCTTTGCATTTGGTAAGTTAAGTGATGCTTGGTTTTGTGGACTACCGGGGAACCCTGTTTCTGCTGCACTCACCTTTTACCAATTAGTTCAACCACTGATTGCGCGCCTTTCAGGGCACAGCCAATGGCGTGCCCCGCTACGCTTCAAAGTTCCAGTTACCACCGCGTTGAAGAAAAGCCCGGGTCGTTTAGATTTTCAGCGAGGAATTCTAAGCACCAATGAACAAGGACAATTACAAGTCTCCACAACGGGTCACCAAGGCTCACACGTGTTTAGTTCATTTAGTTTAGCTAACTGCTTTATTGTCCTTGAAAGAGAACGTGGCCGTGTTGAAGCGGGTGAAATGGTTGAAGTCGAAATGTTTAACTATTTATTAAAAAGTGAATAATAACTGTGCAAGAGCTTAGCGATCCGGAAATGTTGCGGTACAACCGCCAAATTATCCTCCGTGGGTTTGATTTCGATGGGCAAGAAAAGCTTAAAGCTGGCAAAGTGTTGGTTATTGGCCTTGGTGGTTTAGGCTGCGCTGCCACTCAATACCTTGCCGCAGCAGGTGTCGGTCACCTGACATTGGTGGATTTCGACACCGTGTCATTATCTAACTTACAACGGCAAGTGTTGCATCGTGATGCAACCATTGATATGCCAAAAGTTGATTCCGCGAAAACACAGCTTGCAGCCATTAACCCACATATCCAAATTGATACCGTCAATGCACAGCTAGATGATGCACAACTTGATGAATTAATCACACATCATGATGTGATCTTAGATTGCACTGATAACGTCGCCATTCGTGAACAGCTCAACCTGTTGTGTTTACCGCATAAAAAGCCATTGGTTTCAGGTGCAGCTATTCGCATGGAAGGACAATTATCTGTTTTCACTTATGAAGAAAATACCCCTTGCTATCACTGTTTAAGCCGTTTATTTGGTGACAATAACTTAACTTGCGTTGAAGCCGGAGTCATGTCTCCTTTAGTCGGGACCATTGGTACGCTAGAGGCGATGGAAGCAATTAAATTATTAGCTAATTATGGGAAGGTTAATTCAGGAAAAGTATTGCTATTTGATGCAATGACCATGGACTTCCGCCAATTTAAACTTAGCAAAGACCCGCATTGTGAAGTCTGTGCTAAAGGCTAACGGCTAAATTTTCGAGCAAGTTGACTTTTTTCATCATTCAGGCGAGGCTTTTCTCGCCTTTTTCCTATTTCAATCACACCAAAATTAAGAATAATCCGAAAAAATAATTTAATTGCCCTTTCACCTTATACTATCTCTCTTTTGTGGTGCTTGATGGTTTAAATATCACCACTGTTTATTCTTTTGATAAAGTTACTGAGAGTATGAATATGCAATTCCCTCCTTGCCCGAAATGCCAGTCTGAATACACCTATACTGATAACGATATGTATATCTGCCCTGAGTGCGCGCATGAATGGAATGATGCCGAGCCTGTAGCTGATATTGATGAATTAATTGTAAAAGATGCCAATGGTAACCTGCTAGCTGATGGCGATACCATCACCGTGATTAAAGATCTCAAAGTCAAAGGCAGCTCTTCAATGCTAAAAATCGGTACCCGCGTTAAAGGTATCCGTTTGGTCGAGGGCGACCACAATATCGACTGTAAGATTGATGGCTTCGGTCAAATGAAATTGAAATCTGAGTTTGTGAAGAAAAACTAAGTTTACTTCGCCCATTAAAAAGCCCTCAATCAAAATTGAGGGCTTTTTGTTTCTAATCCAAAACGATATTTAAAGCACTACACCTTGGCTTGTCAGGTATTCATCATAACTACCTTTGAAATCAATTACTTTATCTTCTTTGATTTCTAAAATACGGCTCGCTAACGAGCTAACAAACTCACGGTCATGAGAAACGAAAATTAACGTTCCTTTGTATAATTCGAGGGCTAAGTTTAATGACTCGATGGATTCCATATCCAAGTGGTTGGTTGGTTCATCCATAATCAAAATATTTGGCTGTTGCATCATTAACTTACCAAATAACATGCGCCCTTGTTCACCACCAGATAACACTTTAACTTTCTTTTTAATGTCATCTTGAGAAAACAGTAAACGGCCTAAAATACTGCGCACCGCTTGCTCGTCATCTCCTTCATTTTTCCACTGACTCATCCAGTCAAACACGGTTAAATCTGTTTCAAAATCTTCTGCATGGTCTTGAGCATAGTAACCAATGCTACTGTTTTCTGACCATTTAACCATTCCGCTAGTTGCAGGCTGTTCACCCACCAGCGTTTTTAAGAATGTCGTTTTACCGATACCATTAGCACCAATAACGGCCATTTTTTCGCCAACTTCTAGTAATAAATTGACATTTTTGAATAATGGCCCTTGGTCATAACCATTGGTTACTGCTTCTAACTCAAGTGCATTTCGGAACAGTTTTTTCTCTTGTTCAAAACGAATAAATGGGTTTTGACGGCTAGACGCTTTCACCTCATCCAATTGAATTTTATCAATTTGACGTGCACGAGAAGTCGCTTGTTTCGACTTAGAGGCATTCGCGCTGAAGCGGCTAACGAAAGACTGTAACTCAGCAATTTGCGCTTTTTTCTTCGCGTTATCCGATAATAAACGCTCACGTGCTTGGGTTGCCGCAATCATATATTCATCATAGTTACCTGTGAATAAACGCAATTCACCGTAATCTAGGTCAGCCATGTGCGTACATACGGTATTTAAAAAGTGCCTATCATGGGAAATAATGATCATGGTACAACTGCGGTCATTCAAAACTTGCTCTAACCAACGAATGGTATCGATATCCAAGTTGTTCGTCGGTTCATCAAGTAACAAGATATCTGGGTTAGAGAATAGTGCTTGTGCCAGAAGTACACGGAGTTTCCAGCCAGGTGCCACTTCACTCATTGGGCCATAATGCTGTTCGACAGGAATACCTACACCCAACAATAATTCACCGGCACGAGCTTCCGCACTATAGCCGTCCATTTCACCATAAGCGACCTCTAAATCAGCCACACGGTAGCCATCTTCTTCGCTCATTTCAGGTAAAGCGTAGATTCTATCGCGCTCTTGTTTTACATCCCACAGTTCGCTATGGCCCATAATCACGGTATCAAGTACCGTAAATTCTTCAAATGCGAACTGATCTTGGCGAAGTTTACCAATACGCTCATTTGGATCAGTCGTGCTCACATTTCCAGCTGTAGGGGTTAAATCTCCCCCTAAGATCTTCATAAATGTGGATTTACCTGCGCCATTTGCGCCGATCAAACCATAACGGTTGCCTGTGCCAAATTTAACTGAAATGTTTTCAAACAGTGGCTTACTGCCAAACTGCATAGTGATATTGTTCGTTGTTAACACTGCTATGCCTTAAATTAAACGGTGTAAAATAGCCTGCGATGATTAGGGGCCCATGACTGCAGCGTGCAAAATAACCCAAAATAATCATTTGAGCAGTAAAATGCATTCCATGCATGGTCATTAGAGTACGGCAGGTATAAATAGCGGCGCATTATGCCATATTACGCCGCTTAGATCTTGTGCTGTTTTCAGCAAATTGATTAACTCGAAAGGAAAGACCGATTATATTGCTAAACTAAAGAGTGATCCCCATAGTACGGCTGATTTCTGTATGCCCTTCTCGTTCATAAAACTTAATCGCTTGATGATTTTGCGCTAATACTGACAGCTCCAAGTGGCTCAGTTGTCGACTTTTCGCCCATGCTTTCATCGCAGTTAGTAATTTTTGCCCTGCTTTTTCTCCACGGAAATTAGGATCAACCACAAGGTCAAAAATATAACCAAAATTTCGAGGAACAATGCAGCTATAAGGGTCAGCGGCTTGCTGTTGTGCGATACAGAACCCTTTAATCTCACCGTTGAATTCAGCAACTAACACATAAAATTTATCGTCAATAATCGCATTTTCAATAAATTCTTTAGCCTGTTCCGCGGGTTGTAAGCGCTCAGGGTCAAGTAATGCCATTTCCGAAAACAAAATTTGGTAAAGTGATAGAATAGAGTCTATATCTCTTTTGATGGCTTCCCTTATCATGCATTCCTCTCTGTTATTTCAGTATTGATGCTAGTCGTAGGTTTTAATCGATGGGGCGATATAAGATTCAAAACTTTCTAATAACTCAGCAGGTGAATCATTCACAATCGCCATATGACGATATTTTTCATGTAGGAAACCTTCATCTGCCATTTTATTTGTCATATCAATCAATGGTTGCCAATAATTATTAATATTAAACAAGGCACATGGCTTAGCATGCAAACCAATTTGGCTCCAAGTAAATACTTCTGCGTACTCTTCAAGTGTGCCATACCCGCCAGGTAAAGCGACAAAGGCATCAGCAAGTTCGATCATTTTACTTTTACGCTGATGCATCGTTTCAACTTTATATAGTTCGGTTAAATTCTTATGAGAAATTTCACGTTCTTCTAGCAATGATGGGATAACTCCAATCGCTTTTCCCCCTAATGACAAAACGGTATCAGCAATTGTCCCCATAATTCCCACACTAGCACCGCCATAAACTAATGTAATGTCACGCTTAACCATTTCTTTGGCAAATTCAATGGCTTTTTGCTGATAGATCTCATTATTTCCCATACTGGAACCACAATACACTGCAATACTTTTAATCTTTCCCATCTGTTCCTCATTTTCCATTTTTATTGTGACTTTTTAGAGAATTGAATTATACGAGCCTAATACAGAAGCTCAAGCTTCGCCCTCTGTCATAATAAAATGAGACTAATTCATGTTTATAGCACTACAATTCACCTAAACCAACATATTGACAGCCAATAGAGCACATTTACCCCCTTATGAGCGATAGCTAAACCATAAAGAAATATAAAGCCGCGCAGTTTTATGAGATAATCTTTAAGAAATTATTTTTCATCACTAAATACTTATTTTCTAAATATTTATTATCAATTAAGTTACGTTTTCCGAGGTTTACTTATTTATGTCTGCCGACACTAAAAAGAGCGCATTTCCGCTATTACCTATAGGGTTATTATTGCTTGCAATGACCTCTATTCAAAGCGGGGCTTCTTTAGCTAAAACTTTATTTCCTGTTATCGGCGCTCCCGGTGTTACTGGTTTACGTTTATTGCTTGCTACGATTATATTATTTGTTATTTTTAAACCTTGGCGTTTAAAATTCAGAAGAAACTCGCTAGTTCCCCTACTGGCCTATGGTTTATCCCTAGGTACAATGAATTATTTATTTTACCTTTCCCTTGAACGCATTCCATTAGGAATAGCCGTTGCACTTGAGTTTACTGGCCCTTTAGCCGTCGCGATGTTTTCCTCTCGCCGCCCAATTGATTTTCTGTGGATAGCGCTGGTTATTGTTGGGTTATTATTTTTACTTCCTATTGGCGATAATATTGAATCCATTGATACCCTCGGTGCCATCTATGCTCTCGGAGCCGGTGTCTGTTGGGGATTGTATATTATATTCGGCCAACGCGCGGGAGCCGGTTATGGCGCAGCCACCGTGGCTATCGGTTCATTTATTTCTGCGATGATTTTCTTTCCTATCGGTTTAATGCAAACTGGGGTCGAGGTGATGTTTGACCCATCAATCTTACCTCTTGCGCTAGCTGTTGCGATTTTATCAACCGCATTCCCTTATACATTAGAAATGATCGCGCTAACCCGCTTGCCTGCTCGAACTTTTGGTACATTGATGAGCCTTGAACCTTGTATGGGCGCATTTTTGGGGATAGTTTTCCTACATGAACACTTAACAATGACTCAATGGTTAGCATTGTTGTGTATTGTCTGTGCTTCTATTGGTTCAACCTCAACAGCGGTACCAAAGTCAAAAATAGAAAAAGTGTCCTAGCCACAAAATCTAACTGTAAACAAAGACAATTAAGGTTAATAAATTCGATATGTTGATATTTATTAACCTTTTTTCGTGTAAAGATTTATTCATCAATTTGAAATAATCATTTTTTATTTTTATTTTATTATTTAATAAGCGTTATAGCACTTATTGCTAAAAACTATCGGTATTCAAGATCCACAATAAATTAACAGTTAATAAAACCTATCGAATAGGCCTATTAAACTAATCGTTTATTACATTATGACAAAGTCGTTTTATTATTTTATATTTATTGACAGATGAGGTTACTAAACAAATTCATATTTAAGAGAGGATGAATCATGAGTACAGCTAAATTATTTAAAGCATCTTCAAGTGAACTTTTATATACCCGCAATGATATGGAAGACAGCGTAAAATTGGAAACCATTGGAATACTTAATGTTATGGTAGTCCATTTTACCGATCTCTCTCTAATGACTAAACAAGCCCACTGGAATATGCGTGGTCGCAATTTTATCGCCGTACATGAAATGTTAGATGGCTTTAGAACCACGTTAGTTGAACACTTAGATGAATTCGCTGAACGTGCAGTTCAATTGGGAGGCGTTGCTATTGGTACAACCCAAGAGGTTAGCCGCTTCACTTCGTTAGAGGCTTACCCAATTAATATTCACAGTGTACAAGATCATTTGAAAGCATTAGCAGACCGTTATGCGGTTGTCGCGAATGATATTCGAAAAGCGATTGATGAAGTGGAAGACGAAGATACCGCAGATATGTTTACCGCGGCTTCCCGCGATATGGATAAATTCCTCTGGTTTTTAGAAGCTAATATTGAGTAATGTCGTAAATAGAGTCAATTCAAATTGACCAATGGCCACTGCAAAGTGGCCATTTCATTTATTAACAATTAGCTATATAAATCAAACTATTATTGACATTTAAATACCTTAAAACAAAATACGTTAACTTAATTATTTACTGTTTTTAGATATTTCAGGCTGTTCTATCGGAAATACCGGTAATGCATTTAATAACCTTTTGCCATAATTTTTAGTTAATAACCGTTTATCATAAATAATAATTTCACCATAACATTCATGACTGCGAATTAACCTGCCTGCTTGCTGTATCAAATTAAATGAAGCACTCGGTAAACTTTGAACTTCAAATGGGTATCGCTTCAACGACTTCAACCAATCACCTTCCGTGATAATTACAGGGTTTGTTACTGGTGGAAATGCGATTTTATGAATATGGACCTGAGTTAAATATTCCCCTTTTAGGTCTAACCCCTCTGCAAACGATTGTAAGCCAATTAAGGCACTAGATTGCCCTTGGTTAATTCTTTCACAATGTGTTTCGACTAACCGATAACGTGGTTGATCTCCTTGAACTAAAAGCTGCAAACGCAAATCTTTTACGTGCTCAAGAAAACCTTCCATTGCTCTTTGGCTACTAAATAAAACCAACACGCCACGGTGAGTATTTTTAATAAATTGCTCACGGAAAAATACCGCCATTTCCGCTAAGTGTTCCGCTTCATTGTTTATCGTTGGCTCGTATTCCATTTTAGGAATAATAATTTTTCCCTGCTCAACATGGTTAAAAGGGGAGGACAATGTCACAAAGCGATCATCACTTTTTTCAGATAGCCCAGTAAGTTCCATAAAACGTGAATAACTGTTCAACGACCTCAGCGTTGCTGAGGTAATCACAATATGAGGAACATTTCGCCATAACAAATGTTGTAATTGCTCACTCACTCGGATCCCCGCACAATGCATAAAGAAACGAGATTGGTTTTTCTCATAACGCCGACTTAACCATTTTGACACAGGGGCACCTGAACTTTGCTCTAATGCCGCCAGCCGCCAAAGCTTCGACATATTTTCAAAGTAGCCCATAGCCCTACTAGTCACAATAATCGACCGATGTAAGCGAACAATATCTTGCTTCGCAGTTTGTTCCGTCAAATCATTTAAGATAGCTTCCGCTAACCCATGTAGCGCATCTGTCTGCTTAAATAACACCTGACAGCTTAATTGCATTGCTTCAGGCAATACACCTAGAGGAAATAAATATTCAGTTTCTTTTGATGTTTCTGGCAATAAGGCATTTGCTAGTAATGAGAAATCACGAAATGTTTCCCGTAATTTTTCTGCATGTTGCTGTAATCGTTCAGAGTTAGCTAACTTTGGTGGCTTAGCTGGACGAAATTGCCCCATATATTGCCCAACATGCTGAATAAAGCTATCAAGCTGTGCTGTTAATTGAACTAACGTAATTTCGCCTTCAACTTCAAGGGCATCCCTTGCAACGTCTGGAACATGGTGACCTTCATCAAGTACTAATAATAAATTTTTCGGGTCAGGTAATACCGATTCACTCTCCATTGCCGCCATTACCAACGCATGGTTGGCAACCACTACATCTGCATCTTCGATTTCTCGCCTAGCAATAAAAAATGGACACCGCTGATAAAATTGGCAATTACGGCCTAAACAGTTCATTTTATCTGTGCTGACTTTACGCCATAAGCTATCGCTAAATGCCCGTTTGTGGTGATCCCTTAACCCATCCCATGCAAAGCTTTGAAAATCATGCCGCAGTTGCTGACAAATTGCCCGTTCTTCACTATTCGCAATTTCCGTTTTGTCTTCCACCAATAACATTAAATCTATTTGCTCACCTTCTGCTGCACAAATAGCTTCTAAATTACGGGGGCAAACATAACGAGCACGCCCAAATGCACCTGTATATTTTAGATCAGGGATAATTTTGCTTAATAACGGTAAATCCTTACTATAAATTTGGTCTTGTAATGCCACATTCGCCGTACTGACCACTAAGGTTTTTCCTTCTTCCCTACCAACTGCTATCCCCGGTATTAAATAAGACAGTGTCTTCCCTACTCCAGTAGGCGCTTCTATGACCAAATGGCGGCCGTCATCATCCGCTAAATTTTTTGCGACTTGCGCTATCATCTGCCGCTGCGGGGCTCGGGAAACAAACCCATCAATTTGTACGGACAACCCTTTATACCACTGAGTTATTTGTTCTTTAGTTTTATTTGACAGGGACATAAATTATGCAGGTGACCAAAGTTAAAATGAAAGATAACGAAACTGACAACAATACGAAATATGAAAAAAACTCTTTTGCCAACCGCTTCGCAAAACTACTGTATTAATACCCATTATACATAAAAATTGGGAAGCTTTTTGCAAAACGCCCATTATGTAACAGAAAAAATAGCTTTTAACTTGTTTGCAACACTCATCCGGTTATACTTTGAGTTCTTACACTATTTAGATTTTTATCACTAGGCAGGCTATAGAAAATGAAAAAGGTTGTTATCGCACTTTGCGCATTATGTGCTTTTGGTTCTGTAGGCGGTATTGTTTTAGCTGGTATGAACATTTATACGCGTTCAACAACACCACTTGAGCAAGGACAACCGCAATCCCCTTCAGCACTGCCAGCACCAAATCAAATTCAGTAATTTTAAAATAATTTAGCAACCCAGGATGGAGATAGCTTATGTACAACGATTATTTCGTAACCCCACAATGGTTAAATTCACATCTATTTGATGATAACATCATTGTGCTCGATGCTTCTTCTCCACCACCAACCGCACCTTATGATTGCCGCCAGCAATATTTACAAGAACATATTCCTAACGCTCAATTCTTTCACCAAGATGAAATTGCAGACAAAAGCTGTGATTTACCCCATATGCTGCCAAGTGCTGAAGTTTTTAGCCAAGCAGTTAGTACCATGGGTATTGGCAATGACACCCAAGTTATTATTTATTCGCAGAATAACTTATTTTCATCCCCAAGAGCATGGTGGACTTTCACCACGATGGGCTGCAAAAACGTTAAAATTTTAGCCGGTGGCATCGATGCTTGGAAAGCTGCTGGGTTTGATGTTCAGTCAGGGGAAGTCACTCCACCAGCTGCGAAGCAATTCCATGCCACACGTAAAGACAGTAACGCACTGAATCAAGAGCAAGTACTTGAGATTGTAAATCAAGGCAAAATTCAAATTATTGATGCTCGCGCAGAGCCACGCTTTCTTGCCCGAGCGCCAGAACCGCGTCCGGGTTTGCGTATGGGGCATATTCCAGGGAGCAAAAACGTCCCATGGGATCTTCTGGTGGAAAATGGTACATTCAAATCACCAGAGCAACTTAAAGCTATCTTTGCTAAGCAAGGTGTAGATATCCATGCACCCTCTGTGACGACCTGTGGTTCAGGAATGACCGCTGCTGTGGTATTAATGGCATTAACATTATTAGGTAATCAAAACCTGCGTTTGTATGATGGTTCATGGGCCCAATGGGGGCAAGATAACGGCCTGCCAATCGAGTCGTAATCTTCTCCCATAAAAATATAAGCCACTCGATATTTAAGTGGCTTATAGAATGAGCATTTACCAAGTAGAGAAAATGGCTATTTGGCAAATATCCCGGCTAAGAACAGTACGACAATCGCACCGATGACCGCGACAACAAAACTCCCAAAGTTGAAGCCATCAACTTTTCCTTTACCAAAGAAAGTACTGATGTAACCACCCACAACGGCACCAACAATCCCCAGCACGGTGGTCATAATGAACCCCATGTGATAAGTACCTGGCATCAGCCACTTAGCTAAAACACCTGCAATTAGACCAAAAATAATCCAAGCAATTACACCCATCTTACGCCTCCCAGACTCGGTAATTTCACTATAATGTCAAAATTTTCTCATATAATAGTAGAGCTTTAAGTAAATTAAATCGCTCTCCTACCAATTAAGTAAAGACCCTATAAGTTAATTTCGCAACTATAAATTCTTGCTAATTAACATTATTCATAATTAATTGTTCACTATTTCAGTTATCTCTTGTGAAATCTGTTGGGCATTTTTTAACGATCTAACTTGAGAAAATAGTTCATCTGCCTGATGATATTCTTTGCGTAAATAGCCTAGCCATTGTTTAATTCGGGCAGCATGGTAATGGCCTGTATCCCCTTGTTTTTCAAGTTCCGTATACTTTAATAACAACTTGCCAACTTGATCCCAAGGCATTTTAGACTCATTAAATTTGACCACCCGGCTAAGGTTTGGCGTATTGAGTGCTCCACGGCCAATCATCACAGCATCACATCCTGTGATTTCAAGGCAGCGCTGTGCACTTGTATAATCCCAAATCTCACCATTAGCAATCACTGGGATCGACAATTTACGACGGATTTCGCCAATGGCAGACCAATTAATGCACTCTGCTTTATAACCGTCTTCTTTGGTTCTACCATGGACAGTAAGTTCTGTTGCTCCTGCTTGTTGAACTGCATCTGCAATTTCATAAGCAAATCCAGAACTATCCCATCCCAAACGAACCTTAACCGAAATAGGTAACTCTTTTGGAACTGCTTCTCGCATTGCTTTAGCGGCTCGATAGATTAAATCGGGTTGCTTTAATAAAGTCGCACCACCACCATGACCATTGACTGTTTTTGATGGACAGGCAAAGTTTATGTAGGATACATATTTAAGATCTATGGGAAGTGGAGCTAATTGGCTTTATTGCCACCTTTCACTATTCCTATCATTACAAAAACTTTTCTGTTATCTAGATAATTGCAAAATACCTCCTATATTATTTTTAGATCAACCAAGTCAAGTTTATTTTCCTAGTATTGATAACTCTGATGTTAAATTCGAACCTGAAAACTTGTCTTATAAGGATAGTGATTCACTAAACCATGATATTAATGCGGTAGAAAATTTTTTCAATGTAATTATAGATTTTTGCAATACAACATTAGCTGAGACAAAGTGTATTCCTCAGATAATAATATCCGACCATGCCGATAATTTAAAGCTTTCTGATGATAAAATTTTTGAGAAATACGTAGTCGCACGATGGAGAGATAGAGGATTTATTCATCCCAAAATTGACGACTAGAGTTATATAAAATTTGGTATAAAAAGTTCATTTTTTAATTATAAAAATGAACCTTTTTGGTATAAGTTTAAAATTAATGTATTATTTTTATTATAAAATATAGCCTTTTAATATTAGTTAAAATTCAGGATGTAACCATTTTGTATCCTGAATTATTTTTGTAATTCGTCCCTCATAACAAAAATGCGAGCTTGCTCGCCGCACCTCGTGCGTCAATCAAACTCTTGGCGTGGCAATGTTTTTCCCTCGTTAACCGGTTTATTAAAATAACGGCTAACGCCGTTGGGCTGAAGCCCAAATCTATTTTATAACCAGTATAAATATTAGTAACTAATAACTAATAACTAATAACTAATAACTAATAACTAATAACTAATAAGGCTTTTTTATGTTAATTAAAAAAATCCAAGTTCTAATCCTGAAATCAAAATTAATTACAATCTAACTAGTTTTTATGTAGAAGACAGGAATACTGAAACTAGAACTCACCAAAAGAAAATTGAAATAGTATATGCTAAATCCTATAACGAAATACCATCTATTCATAGAAAATCTATAGACTTTAACTCTCAACAAAAAATAATAAGTAAAATGGAAATAATCTCTCCAAAGTTTTGGATAATTATTAAAGATAAATATAAAAATGCCATAATTGCTGTTGGTGAGCATTATGCTACTATCTCTTGGTTGAAAACCACTCGATCAAGACAGTTGATTTTTTCTAAAATTAAACGAGCAAATAAATTTGAATTCACTGTTTCTTTTAAAAATGGAATTTTAAATGCACCTAAAATAGTTTCAGATAAGAATGAAATAATAAATTCTACAATTGAAGATTTAAGTAAAAAATTTGGTTATACAGAGGTATACAGTCAGTTTATGAAGTTTTTTGATAATTACTCATAATGATTTATTTTTAATAACAATCAGACTAAAAAATAGAATCATAATATATTATTGTTTAGTCTGAGTAATATAAAAAATCTCTCACTAAACAATTAAAATTTCCTCCAAATTATTTGGCACCAATTCCAAATGATCATTTAATGGGCACCATTCAATATCAAAGCCCATTACCTCTTCAAATTTTGTTCTTATTGAGTTCATTATATTTTCCTTAAAGGGAATAATGAACTCATATGTACTGCCTTCAGAAGTTCTTCTTCTTTTTTTCTTAAAACCTAATTTAGTTAATAGTTTTCCTAAAGCTATATTATTTATTAGTTCTTTTTTTACGCCATAAATTTGTGCTAAACTCAGGGTTTGTTTATAAATCATACCCCAATCTTTATTTTGAATGAAAACCTCATTAAATGAGTTTTCATCATTTAATATGTGATATAAAATTTGTTCAGAACCACTAAATGAATACATTTTTATACTATTTAACTCATTTGTTTTTGGTGCCACTCTTGGATTAAAATTTTCAATATTTAAATTTTTTAAATAGCCAAATAGCTTTTCTGCACCACCATTTTTTTCCCAAGTATAGTATTTATCAAATTTGTCAATAGATTGCTTATTACTTTCAGGCACATCAATATATAAGTACCTCCGTTTATATTTTTCAAACCGAATAATATTTTCTCTATTTGACGCCATAACAATTCTAATATAATTATCCACAAAATAAGTATCGAAACCTTTTCTTTCTACTCTTAATTTATCTTCAGTGATTAAACCTTTTAAAATATCAGTCGCTTGGTTTGTACCTGCAAATGCCTCATCAAAAAAAACCATCAATTTATTTTCTAATACCGCATTAAAATTACTACTAATATCTTTGCTATTTGTAGAATGCATGTAATGAGCACCAAATATTGATGAAAAAGGCTTCATCAATGATCCTTTTCCATAACCTTGACCAGACCTCATAACTATTGCAACTCCAGGTTTTTCTTCTGGTTTTTGTATTGAATGAGCAAACCAATTAATTAAGTAATCTATTTTAGCTTTGTCGTTATTACAAATCACTGTAACTAGTTCTAGCCATGGTGATATATCACTTTTTTGACTAGGCTCGGGCTTTATTCCGAACCCTTGATAGATACTGAAAACTTGATTATTAATACTTAACGGATCTTTTTTAGGATCAAACTCTATACCATTAAGTGCCGCTCTTTTTCTCTGAGAACCTAACCAAACTTTTGTATATTATTTTAAAAATTCCCCACCATTCTTCATTGTAATAACACAATTTATATGAGAATAAAGCCGCTCAAAATCGCGATGAGGGTGATATTCGATCTCTTTTTGGTTGTTTTTATCGAAAACTCTTAATATTGCGCTTTTTCCACTCAACGATATTGTAACTGATTGATGTATACTTTTAACGTAATATTCTAAAGAATCGATGTTTTGTTCGTTCTTAACCTCAATAAATATAGGATAAATCGAATTATCAATTATTACTCTATTATCTTCCATATCAACCCTACTCATAACATTCTCATTTATTCATACGTGTATGTTAGAACAATAGTGCCACTCAATTATAAGAGTTATTAAACTCAATGTAATCTATGGATCGGTGGAAAATCACAAAAAACAAAAAACAAAAAAAACAAAAAAATCAATTAGTTAAACATCCATAAATGAAAAATAATATATTGAATTCAACTGGAACTTGAAGGTATCTATGGAAATTTGATATCCAAATTGTTTTTCTCATATAGATTGGATGATTTGTGCTATATCTTTTGACGTTTTTAATTGTCTAATTTCTGTAAAAAGGTCCGAAGCCTCACTATACTCTTTGCGTAAATAACCTAACCATTGTTTGATGCGAGCAACATGATACAGCCCAGTATCCCCTTGCTTTTCTAACTGTACGTATTTTTGCAATAACTTAACTACATCAAACCAATTCATTTTAGGCTCATTATATTTCACTACTCGACTAAGGTTTGGAATGTTTAATGCCCCTCTTCCTAACATTACGGCATCACAACCTGTAATTTCTAGACACTTTTGAGAACTTGAGTAATCCCATATTTCGCCATTTGCAATAACAGGAATTGATAACCTTTTACGAATTTCGCATATAGCTTGCCAATTAATACGTTCAGCTTTGTAACCATCTTCTTTTGTTCGCCCATGAATCGTAATTTCCGTTGCACCAGCCTGCTCAACAGCATCTGCTATTTCAAACTTTTGTTCATTAGAATCCCATCCTAAACGTATCTTTACTGTTACAGGGAGATCACTAGGAACAGCCTCACGTATTGCTTTAGTCGCTTTGTATATTAGCTCAGGGTCTTTGAGTAATGTAGCTCCACCACCACTTCCATTCACCACTTTTGACGGACAGCCGCAATTCAAATCGACACCATATGAACCTAGTTCTATAGCTCTAGCCGCATTTTCAGCCAACCATTCAGGAAACTGCCCAAGTAACTGAATACGCACTAACGTTCCTGATAGTGTACAGCTTTTATTATCTAGTTCAGGACAAATCCGATAAAAGGATTTTACTGGAAGTAACTGATCTACAACACGTAAAAATTCAGTAATACATAAGTCATAGTCATTTACTTCACTTAAAATTTCTCTAACTAAAGAATCAAGGACACCTTCCATTGGGGCTAGTAATACACGCATAGATCTCTCATAACACACTACATATTTAAAATTTTAATTATTCGGTAAAATTATATTTTCTTAACATCAAATAGTTCAAATTAGCGCACAAAATTACTGGTTTACTACTTGTTGCAAGCCTTCATAAATACCATCTTTGATGATAATTTCTTAGTCTGAATAATATAATTTACCTGAACGAATTAGCTTATATAACACACCTTTCAAATATTATATGAGCAAAAAAACTTAGTCCACCGCCATTTTTACTTGTTGGCTCGTACGTTGCTAACCAGTAGTAATATGTTCTTCCAGACCTCAGAATTCACTTCATTAAGCCAGCATATGCAAAGCAATCAGGTATTTTTCGCCCCAGAGCTACTCCCTAGTTTTTCTGCAATGTTATAGTCTATTTATACTCAGATACAACTATGAAATGGCTTCAGAATATTTCAATGTTCCGAAAATAGTTGACCGTCTTTTCCGTCTCTGAGTAACAAAATCATACTGAAAATAAAAGCAAATTTCCTAGTTCACATAGCATTCTATATGGGGTTTAGACTATCAAAAAGCATTCGGTTTATAACGTAAAGAACCAACAATTCGATCCCAAATTTCAACCATCTCAGCTTCACTGTATGTTGAAAATTTATTGATGTTATTTATAACAATCTCTACCTTTGGAATGCTTAATGTTCCCTTAGTTTCATTCGCAAAGAACAAAAAATTATAATACGGTAAATGGGGTATTCTTTTGTTTTCCACTTCAGAATAGACCTCTTGTTCACCTTTTACTAACCATTCTTGTGAAGGAAAATTATTAGGCGATAAACTTCCGTTCTTGATCGTTTCTCTATTCTGTTTACGTATAACCGCATTTATCTCAGCACTTCGGCTTAATAAGGTATCATTAGAGCCAGCAAAACGATTATCGGATTCAACGGAAAGCAATAATTCATCATTTTCATAAATAAATGAAATTTGCTGCTTAGGTTTTTCATTATTATCTAAAATAAAACCATTCGGGATACAAGCCCCTTTTTCCGTCGGAATTTCGTGATCTAAACGACCTTGTAATCGAGAGATTAATGATTGCATTGCGATTAATTTTGTTGGTTTTTCATTTGACTGAACCTCTGTAAATCCTCTAGCTAAAAACGCCAATTTCTTTTTTTCGTACTTTTTATCAGAAAAATCCCTGATGTTTGTAGTAATAACAAATGCGATATGATTCACATACACATGAGCTTCTAATATTCGATACGCATCATTTGATGTTGGTTTGTTTCTATCAAAAATAACACCTTTACCATCCGGTAATTGAATAACCTCTTTCAGCATCGGTGCATTGTCTGCGCTAGTTTTCCATTCCCGTAATTCTGCTTCACGTAACGTGATACGTTGCTTAAATGCAGGTGGATAGATAAACTTGCTTTCAATTTTAAAATCATCAATATACACACTATCGCGTAGCCGATTATTGAATGAATCAGGGACATCAACAATTTAAGTCGACTCCCCAAGATCCTAATTCAGCCGCTCGGTTTGCATTTTCTGCCAACCACTGAGGATGCTGCCCTAATAGTTGCACGCGAACTAATGTCCCTGAAGGGGTGCGGCTTCCATACTTTAGTTCAGGGCATAAACGGTAAAATGTTTTTGCAGGTAAAAGGGTATCAACCACGCGAACAAACTCGGTTATGCACAGGTCATAGTCATTAACTTCACTTAATAAACAACGAACTAGAGGGTCTAAAACCCCTTCCATAGGAGCTAACAAAACGCGCATAAATGGCTCACAAAAAACGTAATAATTCCTGCTTATCATACCGTTTATTTAATTGATAAGCAGGAGAAATTCTAAGACAGGAGTGACCAGAGACTGGCTTGAAATGGTTTTTCAAATAGCTCTAGCCAATGCTATTAACATTAAAAAGAGCTACAAGATTATGGGAGGTTAACTGTCACTACGCCCCTGTTTGACTTTTTTCTGTGCGTTTTTCCATGGGGAGCCTGCCCCCTTCCCTGAACTCGGCTTTGACGATGGTGCATTGCTACGACGAGGTGCTTTACTTTGATTCCTATCACCTGAAGCGCCTGAACGACGTTCATTGCGTTGTGGTGTTTTTTGAATAGGCTCCGCTTTGATGGATGGGTCGGGCTCATAACCTTCAATCGCCATCAATGGAATCGATTTTTTCAATAATTTTTCGATATCCTTAAGTAATTTAGCCTCATCAATACATACTAAGGAAACGGCCATTCCAGTTGCTTCTGCACGGCCTGTACGACCAATACGGTGAACATAATCTTCTGCAACATTGGGTAGCTCAAAATTCACTACATAAGGAAGCTGTTCAATATCAAGGCCACGAGCGGCGATATCCGTTGCCACTAACACACGAATATCGCCAGATTTAAAGTCAGCTAATGCACGAGTACGCGCCCCTTGGCTCTTGTTGCCATGAATAGCCGCAGCTTTAACGCCATCTTTATTTAAATGCTCAGCAAGACGATTTGCACCATGTTTTGTACGTGTAAAAACAAGGACTTGTTGCCAGTTTTCACGGCCAATCATAAACGAAAGTAATTCCGTTTTTCGTTTTTTATCAACCAAATGCACATATTGAGTCACTTGCTCAGAAGCTGAGTTTCGCGGAGCAACCTCAATAGTTACCGGGTTATTGAGTAATTTATTTGCCAGTTGTTTGATTTCGTCAGAAAATGTTGCTGAGAACAATAAGTTTTGGCGCTTTTTAGGTAACTTATTAATCACCCTACGAATATCATGAATGAACCCCATATCTAACATGCGGTCAGCTTCATCCAGTACAAAAACTTCGACCTGAGAAAGGTCTACTGCATTTTGATGCGCTAAATCTAATAAACGCCCCGGAGTTGCAATTAAGACATCAACCCCGCCACGTAACTTCATCATTTGCGGGTTAATGCTCACCCCGCCAAAGACCACAAAAGAACGAATACGTAAATGACGGCTATATTCTTTTACATTTTCAGCAACTTGCGCTGCAAGCTCCCTTGTTGGCGTCAAAATTAACGCACGAATAGGCTTGCGATCCTTTCCTGCTCGAGGAGTTGTAATAAGCTTTTGTAAAATTGGTAATGTAAAACCTGCTGTTTTACCTGTACCTGTTTGAGCGCTAGCTAAAAGGTCGTTTCCTGCAAGCACGGCTGGGATAGCTTGTTGTTGAATAGGCGTAGGGCTTTCATAACCTAATTCATTAATGGCAAGCAAAATTTCCTCGTTTAACGCGAGGTCTGAAAAAGTAGTCAAATTAAATTACTCCGGGCTTCACCGCTTCAAATTGAATGTGGCAGTTATGGGGGAAGTGAGTCAGAAGAAAAAGCGCAAACTGCCGTGCGACACTGTGTAAAATTCTAACATTATTTGCAGATGATAAATATATTAATTTAGTTTGCTTAATAAATTAATATAAAATCTCATTCGTATAGTATATATACTTACATGGTACTATGAGATGTCGTTTTTTACTTTTTATTAACATGAAAAGCCATTAAGAGCTAATTAGGTGTTATTTAATTCTGAATTTTTAAAGGAATGGTTATGAATACAAGTTCATCGTCAACATTGCGAGGAGAAAATGCAAAAATGCAATTGCTTCTTACTGCTGCTGATGTATATGGAGAACAAGGGCTTGATGGCGCTACTACACGCAAAATCGCACAGGCATCAGGGCAAAATATTGCCGCAATTTCTTATTATTTTGGATCAAAAGAAGGGCTTTACTTAGCTGTTGCTCAGCTTATCGCAAAAACAATCAGGGATGATTTCCATGATGTTTTTCAAGTAATTGACAATTTTCTAAATCAACCTTTGTCAGTACAGGTAACTGATGATGCACTTGATTTACTACAAAAAACAGTCATTGCTTATAATCATTTTCAGTTGGAAAAGAAAAATTTAAGCTTTTCTCGCATATTAGCACGTGAACAACTCAACCCCACCGAAGCCTATACGATAATCCATGAACAAGCTTTAGGCCCAATACATTCGCGCCTAAACCGCTTGATTGCGATTTATATTGGCGCTGACCCCAATCATTTAACAACGTTAATTCATACACACGCAATCCTTGGCGAAACGCTTTCATTTCGTATTGCTCGAGAAACGTTATTACGCCAAACTGGTTGGAAACATATTAATGAAAATGAATTTAAAATTATTAATCAAGTTCTTATTGAACATACAAATATATTATTAGCAGGCTTACGCCATCGCAAACAATATGAAAAGTGATATGATAAAAATATTAAAGTGATTCATTCACATTGATAATAACTAGAGGCTGATGATTTTATTGCAACTTGAGCCACATTTCTCCATTAAAAACAGCGGCCTCTAACAACATAATTTGTTTTCATATCGTGGATTCTTTAAGTAAGGTTAGCTATGAGCAATAAAAACCGTTCTGTTGTTGTTTTCATTATTCTCATATTAATCGGTGCTGCAATTGGCGGTTATTACTACTATCAATCACAGCAAGACAAAATATTAACTCTCTACGGCAATGTAGATGTCCGGACAGTAAATCTTGGTTTTCGAGTGTCAGGTAAGCTCAAATCCCTAAACGTTGATGAAGGCGCAAAAATTATTGCAGGCGAGCAACTTGGTCAACTGGATGATGCCCCCTACATCAATGCCTTAAATAAAGCCAAAGGGGTACGTGACAGCGCCAAAGCTCAACTTGCTTTGAAAGAAAGTGGTTACCGAACTCAAGAGATTGCACAAGTTGAAGCTGAAGTGGCGCAAAGACAAGCTGCTTGGCAGTATGCCGACAACTTCTATAAACGTCAGCAAGGGCTTGCTGCGTCTCGCGTGATTTCAGCTAATGACTTAGACAACGCGAAGAACAATCGAAACCAAGCATTTGCCGCCCTTCAAGCAGCACAAGATAAACTGAACCAATACCAAAGTGGCTTTCGCCAAGAAGAAATAGCCGCTGCGCGAGGCGAATGGCTACAAGCCGAAGCTGCTGTTGCTCAAGCTGAACTCGACTTACAAGATACCGTTTTAACTGCACCTTCCTCTGGAACTGTTTTAACCCGAGCAATAGAGCCGGGCACGATCATCGGTGCAGGTAATACCGTCTTTAGCGTCACTTTAACTAATCCAGTTTGGGTTCGAGCCTATGTGAGTGAACCGCACCTCGGTGATGCCATCCCCGGTAAAGAAGTCTTACTGTATACAGATAGCCGCCCAAATCAGCCTTACCATGGCACCATCGGTTTTGTTTCCCCTACAGCCGAATTTACTCCTAAAAGCGTACAAACACCGGATTTAAGAACCGACTTAGTCTATCGACTACGTATCGTCGTCAATGATGCTGATGATGCTTTACGTCAAGGAATGCCAGTAACTATTCAATTTGCTGATAATAAACAGTAAGAGTTTGCTATGAGTGATGATTACAGTATCCGCCTATCCAATGTCGAGAAAACATTTGTTGGCTTGGATACTCCAGCCGTTGAAAGCTTAACAATTGATATTCATGGGGGTTCTGTAACTGGCCTTGTCGGTCCTGATGGTGCAGGAAAGACAACCTTAATGCGTATGATTGCAGGACTATTAAAGCCAGATGCAGGGAAAATTAGCGTGATGGGGCTTGACCCTATCGACGACAGCATTGCTATGCGAGCCGACCTTGGCTATATGCCCCAAAAATTTGGTTTATATGAAGACCTGACCGTACAAGAAAATTTAAATTTATACGCAGATTTGCGTGGGGTACTCGGCGAAGAGCGGCAAAAAACCTACCAACAACTGCTTTCTTTCACCAGCCTAGCTCCTTTTACCGATAGGCTAGCTGGTAAGTTATCGGGAGGAATGAAGCAAAAACTCGGATTGGCCTGTACATTATTAGGAAAACCCAAAGTTCTTTTACTCGACGAACCCGGTGTTGGTGTTGACCCCATCGCTCGACGCGAATTATGGCAAATGGTTCATACTCTTGCCGATGATGGAATGCTAATTCTTTGGAGTACTTCTTATTTAGATGAAGCTCAGCAATGTAAAAATGTGCTGCTGTTAAATAAAGGCAAACAGCTTTATGCAGGAAAACCCGAATTATTGACTCAAAAAATGGCCGGACGTTCGTTTTTACTTGATGTACCTGCCTCACAAAAACGCACGGTATTGCAAAATGCACTCGTATTACCTGAAACCACCGATGGCGTGATCCAAGGACGCTATATTCGCTTAATTTTGAAACCTAATGCTTCACAAGCGAATTTATTAACTGCATTAAATATGGCAGATGGAAAACTCATTGAGGCACAGCCACGTTTTGAAGATGCGTTTATTGACTTGTTAGGTGGAGGTCCATCTCATCGTTCAGAATTAGCCGCTATCGTACCGCAAATTCCGCCTAATCCTGAAGAAACCGTCATAGAAGCGCGTAATTTAACCAAAAAATTTGGCCAATTTGCGGCAACTGATACCGTAAATTTTCAAGTTAAACGTGGAGAAATTTTTGGTTTATTGGGACCAAATGGTGCAGGAAAATCGACGACTTTTAAAATGATGTGTGCGTTAATGAAGCCAACAGATGGGCAAGCACTCGTTCTTGGAATGGATTTAAAAACAAGTTCAAACAAAGTCAGACAGCACCTTGGTTATATGGCACAAAAGTTCTCGCTGTACGGCAACCTAAAAGTAGGGCAAAACCTGAAATTTTTTTCAGGTGTTTATGGTTTGCATCATCAACAACAAACCAAAAAAATCCAAGAAATGGTTGAGGCTTTTAATTTCAAACCGATTATCAATCAGGTTACTGAATCCCTCCCTTTGGGTTATAAACAACGTTTAGCCCTCGCCTGCTCATTGATGCATGAGCCTGATATCTTATTTTTAGATGAGCCAACCTCAGGCGTTGATCCACTAACCCGTAGAGAATTTTGGTTACATATCAATGGCATGGTTGATAAAGGCGTTACCGTTATGGTCACGACTCACTTTATGGATGAGGCAGAATATTGTGACCGTATCGGGCTGGTTTACCATGGAAAAATTATTGCGGCGGGAACCCCTGATGAACTGAAACAGCAAGTCGCCAGCACTGAAAACCCTGACCCATCCATGGAAGATGCATTTATTGAGCTTATCATGAATTATGATAAGCAACAGGAGGCTCAATGACTCGCTCCGCTTCCCATTTTTCATGGCGTAGGCTTAAAGCGCTGTGCTGGAAAGAAAGTAAACAAATTGTTCGCGATCCTAGCAGCGCCCTTATCGCTGTAGTTATCCCATTGATGTTGTTATTTATTTTTGGTTACGGTATCAATTTAGATTCAAGTAAATTACGTGTCGGTATTTTACTTGAGCAACAAAGTTCGCCAGCACATGAATTGGTTGATACCTTCACGGGTTCACCATTTATTGATGCCACCATTAGTGATAACCGCCATTTATTAATCGATAAAATGCAAGCAGGGGAAATTCGCGGCATTATCGTCATTCCTGTGAATTTCTCAGCCCAATTACTGCAAAATCAAGGCTATGCCGCAATTCAAGTCATTACTGATGGTAGCGAACCGAATACCGCTAACTTTGTACAAGCTTATACCCAAGGTGTGTGGCAAACGTGGCTAATTCAACAAGGGGAAAATAAAGGCTACTCAACAGAACCCTTAATTGAGCTCAATATGCGCTATTGGTTTAATGAAGCTGCAATTAGTCAGCATTTTATTATTCCAGGGGCAATTAGTATCATTATTACCGTAGTTGGTGCCATTTTGACCTCTTTAGTTATCGCAAGAGAATGGGAACGTGGCACGATGGAAGCATTACTTTCAACTCAGATTACTAAAACTGAATTATTGCTTTCAAAATTATTGCCTTACCAAGTTCTCGGTACTTTTGTGATGGTGTTATGCATGTTTGTCACCACATTTATCTTAGGGGTACCCTATCGCGGTTCTCTATTGGTCTTATTTGTCATTACCAGTCTTTATTTGGCAACCGCACTGGGAATGGGGTTATTGATTTCAACAATTACTCGTAACCAATTTAATGCAGCGATGGTCGCTCTGAATGCCGCCTTCTTACCTGCTATTATGTTATCTGGGTTTATTTTTGAAATTGATAGCATGCCAGCCATTATTCAGGCTGTGACTTATTTTATCCCTGCTCGGTATTTTGTCAGTAGCTTACAAACACTCTTTCTTGCCGGTGATATCTATATCGTTTTATTGATAGATTTTCTGCTATTAATCGCATCTGCAATACTATTTATTGGACTAACGGCGCTAAAAACTCGCCGTCGTTTGGATTGAGGTGACGTTATGTTTTATCGTCTATACACCTTAATTATGAAAGAACTTCAATCATTACTTCAAGAACCGCAAACACGGGTTATCCTCATTTTACCCGTAATATTTCAGATGATTTTATTTCCTCTGGCCGCCACACTTGAGGTGACTAACACAACTATTGCTATCTTTGACCAAGACAATGGTGAGCATTCTATCGAGCTGACGCAACGTCTCGCCAAAGCCAGTGCATTTTCTCACGTTTTATTATTGAAGAATGAATACGATATTCGTGAAACGCTTGATAATCGCAAAGCACTGCTGGTTGTCCGTTTTGGGCAAAATTTTAGTGCTGATATTGCGAGTCGCCATAATGCTAATATGCTGTTACTTCTTGATGGACGTAATTCAAATAGTGCGCAAATTGCAGCAAACTATGTTGCACAAATTGTCACTCAATACCAACATGAGTTAACTCAATCACAGCCTGTACCAAACAACAGTGAATTAATCGTTCGTAATTGGTACAACCCAAATTTAGATTATAAATGGTTTATTGTGCCTTCATTGGTAGCTTTAATAACAACGATTGGGGTATTGATTGTGACATCGCTTTCTATCGCGAGGGAAAGAGAACAAGGCACCCTTGACCAATTACTCGTTTCTCCCCTAACCACTTGGCAAATATTTATTGGTAAGGCGGTACCTGCGTTGATCGTTGCGACTGCACAGGCGAGTTTAGTCCTAGTTATTGGGATATTTTGCTATCAAATTCCTTTTGCTGGCTCCTTGCTCCTCTTTTATGCCACCATGTTATTTTACGGATTGTCATTGGTAGGGTTTGGTTTACTCATTTCAGCACTGTGTTCAACTCAGCAACAAGCATTCATTGGGGTATTTGTCTTTATGATGCCAGCGGTGCTGTTATCAGGTTATATTTCCCCAGTCGAGAACATGCCTGTTTGGCTGCAACAAATTACTTGGATTAACCCAATTCGCCATTTCACTGAAATCACCAAACAGATATACCTAAAAAATGCTGATTTTTCAGTTATCTTCCATAGTTTATGGCCATTATTTATCATTGCGATAATCACCAGTTCAGTGGCTTATTATTTATTTAGGAAGAAAATAGCGTGATCATAAAGAAATAACATTACGCTTTGGAAGTGCAACTAAAAGTGCAGAAACTACCATTAACATCTTGAATTACAAACAAACTAATAATATTCAAATCATATTTTACGATAGTATTTAGATCAAAAAACCCTTGCTACCGAAGTAACAAGGGCTTTCAATTTTAACGACTGCTATCCCCTCATTTCATGGAGTAATGAGGAATGCCAACCAAATTAGCGGCGGTCACCAAAGATACGCAGTAACATTAAGAACAGGTTAATGAAGTCTAAATACAGAGATAATGCACCCATGATAGAGTATTTACGCATTGTTTCTCTGTCGTTTTCATCAATTTGTGAACCCATTTCTTTCAGTTTTTGTGTGTCATACGCGGTTAAAGCAGCAAACAGTAAAACACCACCGTATGTGATCACCCAATACATCATGGTGCTTTGCAGCCAGATGTTAACCAAAGAAGCGACAACAATACCAATCAGCGCCATAAACAAGAAGTTACCCATACCTGTTAAGCTACGTTTAGTGGTATAGCCGTAGAAGCTTAATGCACCAAACATTACTGCTGTAATGACAAATGTGCCCGCAACGGACTCACCGGTATACGCCGCAAGAATAACTGAAATCGTTAAGCCGGTGAGCAATGAATAGAGCATAAACATGCCCGTTGCTGCCATGCCACTAATTCTTTGCAGTAGGAATGAAATCCCCATCACTAAACCGAGCTCAGCAATGATCATTCCAAAAAAGAGAATTTTATTGGTTGCAATGGTGTAGTACAAACCACTGCTAACTGAATACCATGCAACAAAAGCTGTCAGCAGTAGACCGACTGTCATCCAGCCGTATACTTGCGACATAAATGCCTGAACGCCAGTATTGGCACCCTGGACAAGAGAATCATTACGTTGATCAAACTGACCCATGATGGTTACCCTTTCGCTAAAAGAAAAATCGACCCAGTAAAAATACTGCAATCGGAGAAATTAACCAAAGTCTAACACATTCTTTTGACAATACCATTCAGCAAATTCGTATTTTTCAGAGGAAAAAGTGCGATTACCAGCGGTTTGCAGACGCCTCGTCGGTTTCTTTCGCTTCCACCCAACGCTCATTCTCAGGTAGTGTTTCTTTTTTCCAAAATGGTGCTTTGGTTTTTAAGTAATCCATAATAAATTCAGCGGCTTGAAATGCTGCATTTCGATGGGCACTCGTCACCCCAACAAAAACAATTTCTTCGCCAGGTTGTAAGGTACCAATACGGTGGATCACACTGACTCGCTGCAATGGCCAACGCTCTTTTGCTTCTACAACTATATTTGTTAACGCTTTTTCTGTCATTCCCGGGTAGTGTTCGAGTGTTAATGCCGCAACACTGTCACCTAAATTATGGTTACGTACTTTCCCCGTAAAAGTCACAACTGCACCATCACTATCGCATTGAGCAAGCCATTGGTATTGCTCACCAACACTAAAATTTTCTGTTTGTACTGCAATATGGGTGTTTTCCATATCATCCCCCAGTGACTGGTGGGAAAAAGGCCACTTCGTCCCCTTCTGAGAGTGGGTGGTCAAGTGAAACAAATGATTGATTAACAGCGGCAAGTAATTTGCCATCTTCAAGTGCCAACGCCCAGCGATCGCCTTTTTGTGAAAGCGCTTGACGTAAGTCTTCAACTTTTTGATAAGTGTCAGTGAGTTCTAAGCGTTCTGTTCCGACTAGCTCACGTACTTGAGCAAAAAATAATACTGTGATCATTATTCCACCTTAAAATGTCCAGACTTACCGCCTGTTTTTTCTAATAAACGAACAGGGCCAATCACCATATCTTTTTGCACTGCTTTACACATGTCATAAATCGTCAAAGCAGCAACGGATGCAGCAGTTAATGCTTCCATTTCTACCCCTGTTTTCCCTGTTAATCGGCAACAAGTTTCAATACGAACTCGGTTATGCTCAGGTTCCGCTTTGAGTATCACTTCAACTTTGGTTAACAGCAGTGGGTGGCATAATGGGATAAGCTGCCAGGTATTTTTTGCCGCTTGAATACCCGCAATACGCGCCGTGGCAAACACATCTCCTTTATGATGGCTACCGTCAACAATCATCGTTAGAGTTGCTGGGTTCATAGTGACATAAGCTTCTGCGCGAGCTTCACGGACAGTTTCAGCTTTGGCTGAAACATCAACCATATGCGCCTCGCCCGACGCATTGAGGTGAGTCAGTTGGGACATATTTTCTCCTGAAATAAAAAAGAGTTAACCGCCGATTACGGATAAATTTGGTGTAATTCCGCTATCACCCATATGCAGAAAATGGGTTTCTCGTTTATGGTGTAAGCCTCGCTGAATACGGGCTTTTAACGCTTCGTTTTGGTCATCTGCCCCCAATAAATCACGCAGCGGAATACCATTTTCACCAAATAAACATAAATGTAGGTTTCCTAGTGAGGAAACTCGTAAGCGGTTACAACTTTGGCAAAAATCTTTTTCATACGGCATGATAAGCCCGATTTCGCCTTGGTAATCTGGATGACTAAAGACTTGAGCTGGCCCGTCACTACGAGAGCGAGGAAGCATATACCAGCCTTCTTCAATTAAGCGATCGCGAATGGTTTCGCCCGAAATATGAAATCGCTGGAAGATGTCACTGCCGTCGCCGGTTTCCATTAACTCAATAAAGCGTAATTGAATAGGACGATGTTTGATCCAGTTTAGGAATGACTTCAAAGCGATATCGTTGACATTTTTCATTAATACCGCGTTCACTTTGACTTTTTCAAAGCCAGCTTCAAAAGCAGCATCAATACCTTTCATCACCTGAAAGAATTTGTCTTGTCCCGTGATCGCCGCAAATTGGCGTGGATCTAAGCTGTCAACGCTCACATTGATCGCGTTTAACCCTGCGGCTTTCCATTCATGCACATCTCTCGCCATACGGTAGCCATTGGTTGTCACGGCGATTTTTTTGATCGATTCATTTTCATTGATGGTAGCAATAATATCACTGAAATCTTTGCGCATAGTCGGCTCTCCGCCCGTAATACGCACTTTTTCTGTGCCTAATTCTGCGAATGCCGTACTGATACGACGAATTTCATCTAATGTTAAGAATTCATTGCGACCGCTTGGCTTGTAACCATCGGGTAGGCAGTATGTGCAACGAAAGTTGCAAACATCTGTTATAGAAAGCCGGAGATAGTAAAATTTCCGGTCAAATTGATCGACGAGTTGCTGCATAATCACACCTTTCCAAGTACGGGAGATGCAGACATTTCTATCTTGCACCCTGGTGGCTCTAGGCCACGGCCAGTGCATCATATTCAGTCGTTCAAACTTAGACGCAAAGGCTAGGAGTTTTATTTGGAACCGAGTCACTGATTTTAAACTGTAAAATGCGTCACTCTGTTCACTTAATTTATGTAAGGATTCTAGCCGATAGAAATTGAAAAAGCGAATTACAATTCGATATATACTATTACATACAACGACTTACAAAAGATATTATAGAATCACCGAAGCTATTATTATCACTGATAATTTTACATTTTAGATGGCTTTAAAAAGCATAATTTCATGCTAATTGATTAACATCTCTAACTATTTAATTAAACATTTATTGATATAGATCTAAAATGGGGAGCAAGCTCCCCATCTAATTGTTTACGTTATAAATATCAGCACTCAACGCTTATCAAACCGATATTTCAAACTGAATAATTGGCATATCAATTAAAAATAAATAGTAAGGCACAAAATTTATTAACCAAAACGCCACAGCGTAATGTATGACGTGTATTTAGAAACGGTACTCTATCCCGCCCGACACTGTTCGCCCTCTACCTAACGTATTGGCCAAGCTTTCCCCATAACTAACCACGTACGCCCGGTTGGTCAAATTTTCAACATTTCCTCGAATAGTTAAATTATCGGTTAACGCATAACTTGCGTATAAATCAATCAATGTATATTTAGGCCAGTCAGCTAAGTAAGGGTAATTTGATTCCGCTGAGTAGTCTTGAAAACCTGGCGTGAAACGAACGACTACACCACCATCGAGTTTTCTATCAAACGCTCGCCCCCCTAATGTAAAGGAACCACGGTCACCGGGTAGGTTCGCTGCACTACTGAAAATGGCGCTGCTGTCACAATCCACATGGTTGTTTGATGCCTCATTTGGCTCAACATACCAGTTACCGGGACCAACGTCCTCACCATACTTCAATACGCCGCCTAACCATGCGGGATGTGAACAGAATTTATTTTTGCCAATCATATGGGTAAAGGTCAGGTCTGCATACACAAAACCTGCGTCGTAATTTAGTTGATATTCAACCCCTCTAAAACGGGTCGCAACCAAGTTGTTGCTATAAGCCGCATTTCCAATATTAGGGCTAACCATCCCTGGCTTTTTACGGTCAATCGCTAAGTTAATGTAGTTATCTACACGTGTATCAAAATAGGCAATTTTCGCCACAAATCGGTCTTCCTCGATAAACAATTGCGGATAATTGATGTTCATACCCACTTCCCAAGCATTTGAACGCTCAGGTTTTAAATACGGATTGGGGAATTGAGTCGAACTACTGTGAGCACTTCCTGTGGTTAACGTTTCTGTAATCGCTGGTGGGCGCCATGACCGCCCATAACTGGTAAACAATTCCATCCATTCCAGATTAGGACGTACCGCTAAGCGAATATGGGGTGAAAATGCCCCTTCTGAGTTATCAACATCCCAATTTTCCGTCGTCATGACAACCTTGCAATCACGTAATCTTCTTCCTGTACATGGATTGTCTTTGGTATAAGGAAGCACTGCATAACTCATGCTAGTTTGGCCTTTGAGAGAATAATAGTCATAACGCATTCCCCCTTCTAATGTTAACCAATCATCGTATTCATAAGTTAAATTAGTGAAAAGTGAGCTCAATGAACGTTTTCCGTCCGGTGTCACTCCACTCGCCGCTTCACGTGTCGAACTACTACTCGCTTTGTCTTGGAACGTTTCCAAACCATAATGCGCTTTTAATACATTGTTATGGTTAAATTCAATTTCTGAATGATTTTCAAGCTGTATCCCTACCGTTTTGACTCGAGTGTCCATCTGGTAGCCATTATTATAAATTTGGCTAGTGGAATAGGTGTCTGTATTGTCTTTAGTATCAACAAAATACACTTTTCCTTTTAGCTCGGTGCTCCATGGGTTATCGCTAAATTGAGTGTAATCAAGGGAATAATTCTTGGCTGTTACATCACTGAAACCGCTACTTTTCCACCCTAGCTTATAAGGCCACGAGCTACCTAAGTTCGTTAACGTTCCTGCATTTGGTGTTGCCACTTTGGTTTCTAAGTAATTGAATTGCAAACGCTGCTCGTTGCTTATATTCCAGCCGGCCTTTGCCAAATAAGAGGTCATTCGGTAATTACTGTCATTTATACGAGTGTGTTTTAATTGGTGCGCAAGTTCATCATAATGCCCTGCTCCATTATTGACTCGAATATTACCAATATCACCGTGAGTTCCTGGTTTATAATCCCCAAGACGTCGTTCACTTGCCGCAAACAATAAATCCGCGTTGTCATTCCCTAATGCCAGCACACTACTGCCAATAAAGTGAGTATTATTTGACCCCGTACTCGCATGTAATTTTCCACCAAAGGTTTTATCTTTTGATAAAAAATCAGACGCGTTGACAGTATTGAAGGTTGCCACACCACCTAAGGTTCCACCGCTTCCCATTCCACTTGTATTGCCCTTTTGTATCTCCACACCAGAAAGCAGTTCTGAGTCGATATACATCGAACCATTGCGCTGGCCATGACCACTTTTTTGAAAATTTTGCCGCATCCCATCAATATTCATATTCACGCGGCCATAATCCTGTATTCCACGGATATTCACAGATAAAGAAGGGTCTTGTTGGCTAACACTCGAATAGACACCTGTCGTTAGCTCTAACACATCAGCTATGTGCTTTGGTGGGCGGTCATCAATTTGTTTTTTACTAATCACACTGACGGATGATGGACTGTTATATACCCAATCCCCTTGTTGGATCTGGCTTGCTGTGACAGTAATATTATCTAGCTTAATCACCGAATCACCAGTAGTAGGCGCGATACGCTCAATGGTTATTCGGTTATTTTGTAATTGATATTGCACAGGGTTTGAACCAATTAATCGACGTAATCCCTCCTGTAGCGTAAAGCTTCCTTTCAAGCCTTGACTTTGTAAGTCATTAATTTCTCGGCTCTGAATGATAATTTCTACCTTTGCTTGCCAGGCGAATTGCAGCAAAGCATTTTCAAGTGAGCCTGCAGCAACAGAAAATGTGATTTCCTGCTGTGCGGATGCTACCGCTGAGTTAGCCTGTGCTAGATTGAAAAATGAAAATGCAGGTAACGTAAATAATGCAAGGTGAACACAGAGTGTTGCTTTTTTATAGTGGTGCTTTTTTTGAGTCATTTCCCATCCCTAAAATGATAATGGTAATAAAAATCATAATCACTTAGATTAAGACGCAGAAATTAGGAAAACCCGTAAATAAATATTTATAAAATAATTTATTATTATTCGATATCTATATTAATTATTAATAATCAATATATTAAAGTGAAAAATGGAATTTCATAAACGGATAAGCCATACGATGACACCAAATTCGTTAGCCCACTATCAAGTGTATTAATTTGCAGTACACCACTAATGTGCCCTACTCTTTCCTCAGTCAATAAAATAATTTGCTTGTCACGGTATCGATTTATTTCAGCGATAACCTCCGGAAAGGTTTGCTGCTGAAAAATAATTTGTCCTTCTCGCCATACCGCAGAATGTGAGTTGACCATGGAAGTCATAGGCGTTATATCTGATTGATATTGAGTAAAATTGCCTGCTGGAATGACCATTTCCTGCCCTGATAATAGTGACACCTTTACACTGTGTTGATAAACGCTGACCGCCACTTTGCTATTTTCATTATCAACTGAAAACTCAGTGCCAAGTGCCTGAGTTATGCCATTTTTCGCCATAACCTGAAAAGGCCTTGGTTCCGTATCCGTTTTTGGTGCAACAGTAAAATAAGCACGCCCTCGTAATAAATTAACTTGCCGATACTGCGGGCTAAATGCTAATTGCAATTGCGCACCACTGTCGAGGTCAACACGGCTACCATCAGGTAAGGTAATATGCTGTATTTCACCGGTTTTCGCATAGTAATCCGCTGGCTGTGTATATTGAAAATACCAAATTGACATGGATAACACACTCACTAGTACAACCGCCGCTATTGATAAACCAATATAGCGAGGCTGCCTCTTCTTATTCATTCCCTGTTGATTATCTGCTGTTTGTTGTCGCGGTTTATTGGCCGTTAATGCCCATAATTGCCGTGCACGATAGTATGTAGACGTATGTTGCTCTGACGCATTCAGCCAAGACTGAAAGTCTTCATTTTCTTGCGACGTCAGCTCTCGTTGCGTGGTTTTAACAACCCACATTGCGGCTTTGTTTTCAATTTCAGATGGACTATCAGATGGCTTCATGACTAGTCTCTCCATTTATGAATTAGCATTGCCAATGCATTGGCTAAATGTTTTTCGACTGTGCTTAATGAAATATTTAAGCGCTGCGCCACTTCCGTTTGAGCTAATCCTTCTTCTCGATGCAAGCGAAATATCTCCTGAGTCCTGGGCGGCAAAGATTGAATAATATTCTGAATTTGTGCGAGTTGTTGATCATGAATAACAGTGGCTTCAAGGCCTTTTACCCGTGATGGGATCTCTTGCCATTGTTGGTCACTGATCGCCATTAATTGTTGTTTTTTCTGTAGCCGGAAATGGTCAATCATCAGGTTTTTCGCAATTCGATACAAATACGCGTCAAAATCTTGAATAGTTGATGTTTTCATTAACTCTGCCATTCGAGCAAAGCTTTCCTGCGTGATATCCATACTTAAATTATGGTCTTTAAGATACATATTCAGATAACGGCATAACGACGATGAATGGCGAGCAAACAGGCGCTGTAATTCTGAATCAGACATATTGATCCATAAATAAACAATGAAAATGAGAATTATTTACATAATATAGATAATAATTTAAAATGAAAACTCCCTAGTGCATTTTTCCTTCTAAGACTCACATCAATACAGAATCGTCTCTTTTATTGTTTTTTGTCACAGTACTTAAGCTAAGAATGATGTTTTATGGTAGATTAACGCCCAATTTATTTTGGTCGCCACAAAACGGGCTTAGCGTAAAAAAACGCATTTCGTAACTCGCTGGTTTACTTGCTTTTATAAGTACTGAAAATTAACTGATATAGGAACACTATGCCGAATTGCAGTCTGGCGGATCTCAGGCATGTTGTCGCTCTAGGTGGCGGGCATGGACTTGGTCGCGTGATGTCTTCACTTTCTTCTTTAGGTTCTCGTTTAACGGGTATTGTCACCACAACCGATAATGGGGGCTCAACAGGTCGTATTCGTCGCTCTGAAGGCGGGATCGCTTGGGGGGATATGCGTAACTGTTTAAATCAGCTAATTACTGAGCCATCCATTGCTTCTGCGATGTTTGAATATCGTTTCAGCGGTAATGGTGAGCTTTCAGGGCATAATTTAGGTAATTTAATGTTAAAATCATTAGACCACCTAAGTGTACGCCCGCTAGAAGCCATAAATCTTATCCGTAATATGCTAAAAGTTGATGCGCAGTTGATCCCGATGTCAGAATCCCCAGTTGATTTAATGGCTATCGATGAAATGGGCAATGAAGTATACGGTGAGGTGAATGTTGATGCCCTGCATGAAATCCCGCAAGAATTACGCTTATACCCGACAGTAAAGGCAACGAAAGAAGCCTTACAGGCTATCCACCAAGCAGACTTAATTATTATCGGCCCCGGCAGCTTTTTTACCAGTTTAATGCCATTATTGCTTTTGGATGAAATTGCAGCTGCACTGCGCGAATGTAAAGCCCCGATGATTTATATTGGTAATTTAGCGAAAGAAATTAGCTCCCCAGCAGCAAACCTGTCTTTGCCTGACAAACTAAAAATGATGGAACATTATATTGGTTGCCAAAAAATTGATGCGTTAATCCTTGGTCCTCGCACACAAACAAGCAATATCAGCCCTGAACGCAAAATAATTCAACGGGTACTCGAAGCTGACGATATTCCCTATCGCCATGATAGAAAGCTGTTACTGCAAGCCATCGAAGAAACCATCAACTTGTTATAATCCCCAACCGCCATTCCGCTGCTAAATACCCGCAGCGGAAAACCTTCCCTAAAATTAGCCCTTTGTTTCCCGTATTTCCACAAAATCTATTTTCAAAATACTTTGCGTTGTGGGTAGGCGGCAAGTGTTGGCAGCTCGGGGAGCATACATAAATATGTGACCCGAGTGACTAAACGCAGCCAACCCCCCCACAGCGTGAAGTATGAAGAAAATTATGAATTAGCGATAAACTGGGAGCGAATCTCCTGCAATTCATCTCGGACTCGCGCAGCCGCTTCAAATTCAAGATCTTGAGCATGCTTATACATTTGCGCTTCAAGTTGCGAAATCCGTTGCTCCAGCTCTTTTGTCGACATCGATTGGATATCAACCGAATTATTATTTTTACCATTGTCTTTCGTGCGGTTTTTTCCTTTACCACCCACTTTGTGACCAATTTGCAGAATATCACCGATTTTCTTATTCAAACCTTGTGGAACGATGCCATGCTCTTCGTTGAACGCCATTTGTTTAGCACGGCGACGCTCTGTTTCTGCAATCGCTTTTTGCATGGAGTTGGTTATCCTGTCTCCATAGAGGATTGCCTTACCATTTAAGTTACGAGCCGCACGCCCTATGGTTTGAATAAGCGAACGTTCTGAACGCAAGAAACCTTCTTTGTCCGCGTCCAAAATAGCCACTAGAGAGACCTCTGGCATGTCCAAGCCTTCTCTTAATAAGTTGATCCCAACCAGTACATCAAACTCACCAAGTCGCAGGTCACGAATAATTTCCACACGCTCGACTGTATCGATATCTGAGTGAAGATAACGCACTCGCTCACCGTGCTCTTCGAGATATTCCGTTAAATCTTCTGCCATGCGTTTTGTTAAAGTGGTGACTAATACACGCTCATTTTTCTGCACACGGATACGGATTTCAGACAATAAATCATCCACTTGGGTAGTAACTGGGCGGACTTCAATAATCGGGTCAAGTAGGCCAGTAGGCCTAACAACTTGCTCAATCACTTCATTGCCTGATTTATCGAGCTCGTAGTTACCCGGAGTAGCCGACACATAAATAGTTTGAGGGGCTAAGGCTTCAAATTCTTCAAAGCGCATTGGGCGGTTATCTAAAGCAGAAGGGAGACGAAACCCATATTCAACTAAGGTTTCTTTTCTTGAGCGATCCCCTTTGTACATCGCACCGATTTGCGGGATGGTAACGTGAGATTCATCCACCACCAGCAAGCCATCTGCGGGTAAGTAATCGAATAGTGTCGGCGGCGGCTCGCCAGGAGCACGACCCGATAAGTAGCGTGAATAGTTTTCAATACCTGAACAATAACCGAGCTCATTCATCATTTCTAAGTCGAATTGCGTTCGTTGAGTAATACGTTGCTCTTCAAGTAATTTATTGTTTTCTAGTAATACTTTTCGTCTATCCGCTAATTCAACCTTAATTTGTTCCATTGCTTCGAGAATACGCTCCCTCGGTGTGACATAGTGCGTTTTTGGATAAACGGTGAAACGAGGGACACGATGTTGTATTTGCCCTGTCAATGGGTCAAATAATGACAACCGTTCAACTTCGTCATCAAACAACTCAACACGTAAGGCATACTCGTCTGATTCCGCAGGAAAAATATCGATAACCTCACCACGAACTCGGAAAGTCCCTCGCGTAAAAGCTTGGTCATTCCGCGTATATTGCAAGTCTGCTAAACGCCTTAAAATTGAGCGTTGGTCGATAATCATGCCATCCGTCAGGTGCAGCATCATTTTTAAGTAGCTGTCAGGGTCACCCAAACCGTAAATAGCCGAGACAGAAGCCACCACAATCACATCACGGCGTTCGAGTAAGGCCTTGGTCGCAGATAATCGCATTTGCTCAATGTGTTCGTTTACAGACGCATCTTTTTCAATGAAAGTATCTGAGCTTGGGACGTAAGCTTCAGGTTGATAATAGTCATAGTAAGAAACGAAATATTCCACAGCGTTGTCTGGGAAGAAGGCTTTCATTTCGCTATAAAGCTGTGCCGCTAAGGTTTTATTATGCGCCATTAACATGGTAGGCCGGTTCTCTTGCGCAATAACGTTGGCAATAGTGAACGTCTTACCGGACCCCGTTACCCCTAATAGGGTTTGATGAGCAAGTCCATCTTGTAGCCCTTCCCTTAACTTATGGATGGCTTCGGGTTGGTCCCCTCCCGGCTGAAAATCAGAATACAGCTTAAAATCCTTACTCATATTAACGCCCCTTAACTAGTTTCTCCCATTATGATACTGGATAAAAAACCAGCTTCAAGTATTGAAGCTAAATTTTCTGTTATTCTCCGTTCTAATATGTTTATAGAAATGTTATCCCCAAAAAAGTGCTTGACCTTTTTGAAACTTTATATTTTATGCTATTGCATTTTTATGCCGTATCTCAAATACAAATTGAAGGCTTGATTTTATTTAACCACTTGTATTTATTATAAATTAATTTAAAGTCCAGAATCACATCAAATAAAGTCAAAGCCGCTTGTCGCCTAGCGTAGAACTTGTTTTATAACGTTAATACACAAGGTTATCCACAGAAATGGTGGATAACTCTTGAAGCCCTTTAGGCCCATGGATTCACAAGATCCCTAAGATTTGTTCAATAGAGGCTAAATGACAAAAAGATGGCAGTTTAATGAAAAAATTTTTACGTAGTAACTGCGATGAAAAACAGATTTTATATTTTTTATTAAGATCTGAGTGGTATTTTTACTGAAATACTTGACAGTATTTCAGTTGAGAACGTTAAAAAAGATCGGATCTCTATTTAACAATTGATCAGCCCCAAGCACTTGACTTACTTGGGGGGAAATATTTATAAATTTTATATAATCAAAGAGTTAATAAAGAAAGATCCAAATAGCTGCCTAATTCACCGTTAAGTGTGTCTTGATGTGGGATCACACCTAAACAAGGTGCCTTAATCATTCGATTAAGTGTCAACAAATATTGTGCTTGAAAACGACCAGCAGGTTCAACTTCATTGGCGACCCAACCAACCACAGGCAAACCTGAAGCTTCGATAGATTCCATGGTTAACAATGCATGGTTTATACAACCTAACTTAACACCAACCACTAAAATAACGGGTAACTGCTGCTCAATCACCCAATCTGCATACGTTTTTTCTACGGATAACGGGGTATACCAGCCACCAGCACCTTCCACTAATAACCAATCAGCTTGAGATTTCAAATAAGTCAACCCTTGATTGATTATTGAAAATTCAATAGGTTGATTTAGTTCTTTACTAATAATATGTGGCGAAGTAGGTGCTTCAAACACAATCGGGTTAATCGCCTGATAGGGTAATTTTACTCGGCTATTGGCTTGTAATAATAACGCATCGCTATTACGCAACCCATCCACCGTGAGTTCACTTCCAGATGCAACGGGCTTAAAGCCCACCGTATTCAAACCTTGATAACCTGCGGCTTGCAGTAAAGCACAACTTACAACGGTTTTCCCTACTTCTGTATCCGTTCCTGTTACAAAATACACTTTAGTCACGGTAAATCACTCCAAACACCGTATGATAAGTTAAAGGTAAGCCTTGCTCTGTCATTGGATAGAGCAAGGCAAGTTGCTGCAAATGCTGCCGGGTCACTAGCCCTGCTTTACGCCCAGTGCTCAAATGTGTCGCGCCAATTCCTTTCAATGAATGAAGCAGTGCTATTAACTCAGGGAAATAGAGTGTATCCTTCTGAAAAATAAGTTTATGTCTCCATGACTGGCAACTATTTCGTATCTGTTGAACACTGAGAAAGGAATTCACATGCGAATAGCCGTCAAGTGAATGCCAAGCTGAAGATAATTCGGTGAGAGAATGCTCTGCAAGCGTAGTGAACACCACAACTCCACCCGGTTTTGTCACCCGATACAATTCGCTTAATGCTTTACTCAGATCTTGGCACCATTGGACCGATAAATTTGAAAAAACCACATCAAAGGTTTGTGAATCTAATGGAATGGATTCTATATCCGCACATAAATAATGATCGGCCACAGCTTTCGTTTGTGCCATTTCAAGCATTCCCACAGAAAGGTCTAATGCGGTGATGCGATGTCCTTGATTTTTCAATTTATGGCTAAAATAGCCCGTACCGCACCCTGCATCTAAAATATGCAATGGCGCCGTTGATTGTGAGCAATTTAAGACTGAAGTCAGTTGATCAAGGAGTTGTGTTCCTGTTGATCGTTGATAACTTGCCACTGCATCATAACTCTTAGCTGCACGGCCAAATGCCGCTGCAATTTTATGCTTTTCACGACTGAGCGATAAAGTCATGTAAAGCCTCCAATAATTGATCGATATCTTGACGTTGGTGTGCAGCACTTAATGTGATCCGTAACCTAGCACTACCAGGCGGAACCGTTGGCGGCCTGATAGCTTGCACCCAAATATTTTTTTTGCGTAAAAAATTGGCTAACTGTTGGCTAGCTTGGTTTTCGCCAACAATTAATGGCTGAATAGCCGTCGTTGAATGGGTCAGTTGCATGCCATGAAAATCAGCATTATGTCTAAAATATTCAATATGTTGCTTAAGGTCTTCTCGTGCCTGATCTGCGAACTGAATTTGCTCAACGGCCGCCAGAAGAGCAACGGCCTGAGCCGGAGGCATCGAAGTGCTATAAATTAAATGGCGTGCAGATTGGATAAAAAATTCAGCCGTTGGCTCATCACACAGCACCGCTGCGCCACTTAAACCAAATGCTTTACCAAATGTCACGACTAAAATTTCAGGTTTAACCCCACTCGCAAAGCAGCTACCACGGCCTTGTTCTCCGATAACGCCAATACCGTGTGCATCATCAACCATCAGCCAAGCATGCTGATTTCTTGTTATTTCTTGTAATTGTTGAAGAGGAGCGCTATCACCATCCATACTAAAAACGCCTTCTGTAACAACAAGCGTTTTACCCGAAATAGGCTTGCGGATTAAGTTTTCGAGTGATAACGGGTTATTATGATGAAAGCGCCTTAATTGAGCCCCCGAATGAATTGAGGCTTCCATGATCGATGCATGGCTGAGCTTATCCGCTAAGATACGATCATTTTCCGTCATTAATGCCGTGATCACCGCATGGTTCGCAGCAAAGCCAGAAATAAACAATAAGGCTTTTGGGTAGCCTAGCCAACCCGCGAGCGCTTGTTCTAATTTATCATGTGCTTTGGTGAACCCTGTGATATGTCCCGATCCCCCACTCCCCACGCCATATTCATCGGCACCACGTTGCCAAGCGGCAACCACTTGGGGATGGTGAGATAACCCTAAATAGTCATTGGATGAAAAGTTGAGATATTCTTTTCCGGAAAAATAAAGAGACCGACCATTCGCATGATCAATGCACTGACGTTGACGCCAGATAGACGCCTGCTTACGCTGCGCTATCTGGTTTTGTATAAATGATTGCCAAGTCATTATACTGCAGCGTTATAAAATTGAGCGTTATCAGCAGTTAACAACGTTTCGGCTAACTTAGCAGCTTGATGGTTATCCCCTTCGTCGGTTTCAATACGCTCAGGGTTAATATTCAGTTTTCTAAATAGTGCCAAGTCTTTGTTTTCATCCGGGTTTGGCGTCGTTAATAATTTACACCCGTAGAATACGGAGTTTGCGCCGGCCATAAAACATAATGCCTGAGTTTGCTCATTCATGTATTCACGGCCAGCTGACAGCCTAACGTATGACGTTGGCATCATGATGCGTGCAACGGCAATAGTACGAATAAAATCAAATGCATCGACATCTTCGTTATCTGCCATTGGAGTGCCTTCAACTTTCATCAACATGTTGATCGGCACACTTTCTGGCGGTTTCGGTAAATTGGCTAATTGGACTAATAAGGCCGCTCGGTCACTAACTTTTTCACCTAAGCCTAAAATCCCACCCGAGCAGACTTTGATCCCTGCATCTCGTACATTTTCGAGTGTATTTAAGCGGTCTTGATAACTGCGAGTCGTAATAATATTGCCGTAGTATTCCGGAGAAGTATCAAGGTTATGGTTATAATAATCTAACCCTGCTTCTGCTAAGCGTTGAGCTTGGGCGTTATCAATCATTCCCAGAGTCATACAGGTTTCCATCCCGAGTGACTTAACTTCTTTCACCATCATTTCCAAATAGGGCATGTCACGTTCTTTTGGGTTACGCCATGCTGCGCCCATACAAAAACGAGTTGAACCTGCTTGTTTCGCTTTTTTCGCCGATTCCAAAACTTGCTGAACTTCCATTAATTTTTCAGTTTCTAGCCCTGTTTTATAGCGGGCGCTTTGCGCGCAATACTTACAATCTTCAGGGCAAGCCCCAGTTTTAATCGATAACAAAGTACTGACTTGCACTTGCTGAGGGTCGAAATGTTGGCGATGAATTTGCTGTGCCTGAAATAATAATTCAAAAAAAGGCATTGAAAATAGTTCATTAGCTTGTTTTATTGTCCACTGTTTTAATTGGCTCACGGAAACGCTCCAGTTGAAAAAGTTGTTGCCAGTTTAAATATTGCGATTATCATGTCAACTAAAATGATCTAAAAAAGTTGACGATGATAGCAAATGGATAACGTAGATATTCAATTTGATGCCAAACATATTTGGCACCCTTATACCTCGATGAGCCAGCCAATTCCGGCTTATCCGATTGTTGAAGCCCATGGAGCCGAGCTAATCATGGCCGATGGGGAAAAATTAATTGATGGGATGTCTTCATGGTGGGCAGCCATTCATGGTTACAATCACCCTGTATTAAACCAAGCGGTCACAACGCAATTAGCGAAAATGTCCCATGTGATGTTTGGCGGAATTACACACCCACCCGCAGTGAATCTATGCAAACAGTTGGTAGCAATCACGCCAGAGCCACTCGAATGTGTCTTTCTTGCCGATTCAGGCTCCGTGGCGGTTGAAGTTGCACTGAAAATGGCATTGCAATATTGGCAAGCCAAAGGGGAAAAGCGTCAACGGATCCTCACATTACGTCACGGATATCATGGTGATACCTTCGGTGCAATGGCCGTATGCGACCCTGATAATTCAATGCATGGCCTGTATAAGGGGTATTTACCTCCGCATATTTTTGTGGAAGCCCCACTATGCGGTTTTTACGATGAATGGGACAGTGCAGATTTGCACCCTCTTGAGGTACAACTTGCCGAAAATAGCCATGAAATTGCAGCGATCATCCTTGAACCGATTGTTCAAGGCGCTGGCGGAATGCGCATCTATCACCCTGAATATTTAAAGGGAGTTCGCCATTTATGTGATCAATATGGTCTATTATTAATTGCCGATGAAATCGCTACGGGGTTTGGTCGTACCGGCAAATTGTTTGCTTGCCAGCATGCAAATATATCGCCCGATATTATGTGTTTAGGAAAGGCATTAACCGGTGGTTATATGACCCTTTCTGCAACAATCACAACCCGCCACGTTGCAGAAACTATTAGCAATGGGGAAGCGGGTTGTTTTATGCATGGCCCAACCTTTATGGGTAACCCACTTGCCTGTGCCGTTGCGGATGCTAGCCTGACCTTATTGCTCAACAGCCCTTGGCAGAAAACAATTGCCACTATTGAACAACAACTTAAAGCTGAGCTAACACCATTAGCAGCCCATCCTAGCGTAGCAGATGTGAGAGTTCTTGGTGCAATTGGCGTGATTGAAATGAAGCAGCCAGTCAATACTGCTGTTTTACAGAAAGCATTTGTGGAAAATGGTGTTTGGGTTCGCCCATTCGGCAAACTGATTTATGTAATGCCACCGTACATCATCACCCCAGAGCAACTGAGCAAAGTGACGAATACGATGGCAAAAGTGTTGGGATAACTCAATAAATTCAATCTTAATCTAAGTCGATTTTTAACTAGATTTTTAACTAGATTTTTAACTAGATTTTTAACTAGATTTTTAACTAGATTTTTAACTAGATTTTTAACTAGAGAATCTTCTAAATAATTCGAGTTATAGCAAGGCGGCAATCGAGGATATCTTGAGGAGCATACACCAGTATGTGACCCAAGTAGCCGAGTGAAGCCAACACCGCTATAGCTCGAAGTATGACGAAGATTAAAGGATGGTGACCCACATAGGTCCTTTCCCTACCCCATAGCGTGCTAATAAACGCAATTTTCCCGTAATCGGGTCAATTTCAGAAACTGAAATGTGATCTGATTTTTGCCCACTGGAAATTAAGAAACGACCTGCCGTATCAATATTAAAGCCCCTTGGGTGCGTCTCTGTTGGGTAACGTGCTTCTAATGTTAGCTCGCAACCGTCATCAGAAACCAGATAGTGGCTGAGGTAGCTTTCAGAACGTTCACTAACATACAAATGGCGGCCATCTGGCGTAATATGGATATCGGCAGCCCAGCGCTGGCTTTCGTTACCTAATGGGTAATTTGCCAAGGTTTGCATGTTACGATAGCGAGTGAATTTACGATATACGCCTACCGTTGAATCTAACTCATTCACACAATAAATGACCTTTTCAGTCGGATGGAAGGCCAGATGGCGAGGACCAGATTTTTCAGCCGTAGTAATTTGGTCTGCAGTTGCTTCGGTTAAATAACCATTTTCATGTAAATCGAATAAACGGATATGGTCTTCACCTAAGCAAGGCACCCAAAGCTGTTGATTATCAACATCAACATGAGACGAATGTGGATTTTGCAATCCTTCAATCACTTGAACGACTTGGTTTGGTACACCTTCATCATTGATAGTCAGAACTGATAGATTATGTTGATGATATGAAGGAACAAATAAATATTTGCCCGTGTTATCCAATGATAAGTGAACTGGCGTTCCCGGAACGAATGTTTCTGCTTTTAAACGCAGTGTCCCTTTGCCTTCAATTTCATAGGTTACGACACGAAAATTCGGGCGCACACCAATATAAAGGTATTTTTTATCATGGCTTAATACCATAGGTTGCACTTGGCCCGGTGTTTTTACTGTTTGTAAAAGAGTAAGTTCCCCAACCTCATTCATCGACCATACGTGAATTTGCTGACTTTCGGGACTCGCAATATAAACAACCTGATTCATCCTGACTCCTTAATTCATGATAAAAATACAAAACCGCATCTATAGTCCACTACATTGGCTTCACTATACCCTATATTATGCAAATCACAGTGAGTAAATAGCGCCAAAGTTCAGCGTCATGAATTTAAAGCTACAATTAATTCATCCAATAACTCAGAGGAGGATGCTGACACCAAACTTCCCCCATTGATCACGTTTGTTTTATTACCATTAATATTTGCATAATAAACTCCAGCTTCAGTAAGGCAAGGTAAAATAGCAGCGATATCCCATGGTTTCATTAACGTATCAATAGCACAATCGATCCTTCCTGCTGCTACCATTAAATGCTGATAACAATCATTTATAAAAACCATATCTTGAGCAGAATTAACGACATTTGATAGATTGTAAGCTTTGTTACCTTCTCTGTTATCAAAATTGGTACTGTGTATACCTGATATCGAAACAACAGCTTTGCCTAATTTTTTCGTTTTTTTTATCTGAGTGCATATCCGTTTTGGTGCAAGATCACCTTTTTTAGACCAACACCCGTTCCCTAACGATGCATAATATATAGAATCAATAGCGGAAAATGATATAACTCCGACAAGGGGAATGCCACTTTCAACATAAGCAATTAACGTACTAAATAATGGAACGCCATACAAAAATGCTCGTGTTCCATCAATAGGATCTATTATCCATCCGGTAGAAAATTCACCTTCAATATTTGTTCCGAACTCCTCCCCTAAAATAGGAATATGTGGAGTTCTCGCCTGAAGTACTTCTCTTATCACATTTTCTACTTTAAGATCTGTAGCAGTAACAATAGTGTTATCTATTTTTCTGGTAAATGTACCAGCTTCGTAAAAACCTTTTAGTAAATATTTACTAGCAGTATTAGCGGCTTCTAAAGCAATATTTAACACTGTAGAACTCCTTAACTAGCTTTTTGGTAACTTTTTGAGCGTTCGAAATTTCAACTCTGCAATTTACTAAAAAAACTCCTCATTATCTTAAAATTTTAAAATCATAGTCGATATTGAGCTTTTCACATCAAAAGTATCTACCTAAACAATATGGAATATCTGTCTCTGACAGACAACCTCAACACCACTATATATATCGTGCCAAGAACAAATAATAGTGATACTAAAACGGTTCAGTTCGTTACTATTATCCGCTATGATGATAAAACAACCTTAGCTTACTAACATGAATATGGTAGTTTATAGCTGTGCTCAATATATCCTCATCTCCTATACTGATGCTGCCAATCATCGTATAGATAACTCTAAAATCACGTGGAGCCGTTTATGTCATACCGCGTTATTGCGCTCGATCTTGATGGAACACTGCTTGATCACCAAAAGAAAATTCTACCGGAATCTCTAGCTGTCTTACAGGAAGCCCGTCGCCAAGGCGTTAAGGTCATCATTGTGACAGGTCGTCATCATGTCGCTATTCATCCGTTTTACCAAACCTTAGACCTTGATACCCCCGCGATCTGCTGCAACGGAACTTATCTATACGATTATTTAGGCAAAAAAGTCCTAAAATCTAATCCAATGACTCTTGATTCAGTCACACAAATGATCGACAAACTGCGGGGTACTGATATTCAGCATTTAATGTATGTTGATAATGCGATGCTCTATAACGCACAAACAGAAGGTATTAAACGTACATTAAATTGGGCTGAATCCTTACCTGTTGCACAGCGTCCAACCATTGAATTTGTTGAAGATTACGCTAATGTGATGCATAACTATGATTCTATTTGGAAATTTGCTGTTAGCTCACCAAATACAGATCAACTTCACCAAGTCGTTAGTGAAATTGAAAATGACTTTGGTTTAGATTGTGAATGGTCTTGGATGGATCAAGTGGATGTCGGTCGTAAAGGTAATAGTAAAGGCCAACGCTTAAAGGAATGGGTTGAGTCCCAAGGGATGACAATGAATGACGTCGTCGCTTTTGGCGATAATTTCAATGACTTAAGCATGTTAACAACAGCTGGCTTAGGTGTCGCAATGGGCAATGCAGTTGATGAAATCAAACAGCAAGCCAAGCTAGTAACCCGCATCAATACTGAGCCAGGTATTGCGGAAGTGATCCGTAAATACGTTCTGTAACGTCCAATTATTTTATCAATTCAAGGAAAGCTCAGCTTTCCTTTTTCTGTTTTCTATTGCCACAGCGCCAAGGACGACGAGTAATTATAGATGACGTGATAGTGATACAGCCTTCACTTGCGCATACACTTTTCGCCCCTTGCGAATAGACAGCTCATCCCTTGCCCAGCGGGTAATACGCGCCCATAAATAATGTTCTTCGCCTAAATCTAATTTCACATCCACTTGTTCGCCGTTTTCAATCCATTCAACCACTTCTGCGGCTAAAATATTTCGAATACTGCTCACTTGTGGTTTTTCAAGCACCAAAGATACATCCGATGCATCAATACGTATCCGAACGTTAGTGCCTGGTTGTGCCTCAACACGTGGGATCCACAGCTTTTGGTTACCCACAACCACCGCTGTCATCTCATAATCAGGGTGCTGACTATGTACAGTTGCACTTACCACACTGCTTAACGTTTCTTGCTGTAACCAAGGGCGCAATGCACTACTAGCCCAAACCTCTTCAAGGGGCCCAAATGCCTTAACCTTGCCCTGCGCCATCACAATGACTTTATCTGCAAGGCGTAAAATTTCATCAAGACTATGACTGACGTACAAAATGGGAATTTTCACGTCTTGAGAGAGTTTCTCTAAATACGGCAATAATTCCCGTTTTCGAGGTAAGTCTAAAGAGGCTAATGGCTCATCCATTAGCAAAATTTCAGGCGCGGTAAGCAATGCACGTCCAATCGCGACTCGTTGTTTTTCACCACCAGAAAGGGTTATCGGGTAGCGATTGAGTAATTTTTCAATACCAAGCAGCCCGACGATATCGTCGAAGCGGGCTTTCATTTCAGGCGCCATGCCATAACGCAAATTGCTTTTCACCCGATAATGAGGAAATAACCGTGCATCTTGAAATACATAACCGATATGGCGTTGTTCCGGCGGTAAACAAATTTTCTTTTCAATATCCACTAACGTACGGCCATTGAGTACAATGCGCCCTTTATTCGGTTTAGTTAGCCCACCGATTACATTGATAAGCGAGGTTTTACCTGCACCAGAAAGCCCAAAAACTGCGGTAATACTTTCCGTTGGCAATTGCGTTTTAACTTCTAACTGTAAGTCGCCTAATTTTTGCGAAAAATCGAGTTCTAACATATTAGGCCACTCCCAAACGCTTTTTACCCCAGCGGGTTAGCCACTCGGAGATCAATAATGAAATCAAGGCTAAAATAATCGCAATGACACATAACCGTGCAGCGTCTACTTCCGCCCCTGGTGTTTCAATTAAGGTGTACATCGCTAATGGGATGGTTTGTGTTTCACCTGGTATATTCGAAACAAAAGTAATTGTGGCGCCAAATTCACCAAGTGAACGTGCAAATGCTAACACTGTTCCGACAATAATACCGGGAAGAGAAAGCGGGATGGTTATCGTGAAAAATACCCGTAATGGTGTCGCACCTAGTGTCCTCGCGGCTAATTCCAATTTTTGGTCAACCGCTTCAAGCGCTAAACGAATAGCACGCACCATTAGTGGAAATGCAACCACGGCAGACGCAAGCGCAGCACCCCGCCAACTAAAGGTAAAGCTAAAGCCAAACCAGTTATATAGCCATTCACCGATAAAACCGCGTTTACCCATACTGATCAATAATAAATACCCCACTACCACTGGTGGCAATACCAGTGGTAGATGGATAATACTATCAAGCAGTGTTTTTCCAGGAAAATTACAGCGAACCAATACCCACGCCATTAAAATACCTAATGGTAAACTGAAAATTACAGCTACACTGGATACTTTTAGACTTAGGTAAATCGCTTCCCATTCATAAGGACTTAACATCTGCAAAAAAATGCTCTCTTAACGTTTATTTAGTACGAGGTTCAAAACCGTAACGTTTGAATACTTCTGAAGCCGCAGGGGTTTTTAAGTATTCATAGTAATCACGCGTTGCTTGGTTATCTTGATCTTTAACAATTGCCATTGGGTATTCAACAGGTTTATGGGTATCTGCTGGGAATACACCAACAACTTTAACTTTTTGGCTAGCGACAGCATCCGAGCCATATACAATTCCTAAAGGGGCTTCTTGGCGCTCAACCAATGCCATACCACTACGTACGTTATTAGTACGTGCTAATAGTGGGTCAACCGTTTCCCATGCACCTAAGTTGCTTAACGCTTCTTTTGCATAAATACCAACAGGCACGTGATCAGGGTCACCGACTGCTAACCGACCACCATCTAACAGTTTTTTCCAATCAGTTTGTTTATTAATTTCGACTTTATCAATTTTTGCATCTTTCGGTGCGATTAACACCAATTCATTACCTAATAATGTATAGCGTGTATCTTCGACCATCAACTTTTTATCGATAGCATAATCCATCCATTGCTGGTCAGCCGAAATGAATAAATTAGCGGGGGCACCTTGCTCAATTTGGCGTGCCAACGTTGAGGACGATGCATAAGAAGCAACAACCTCAACCTGGGTGTCTTTCTTATATTGTTCTGAAATTTCATTCAATGCATTCGTCAAAGAAGCCGCTGCAAAAACCGTAATTTTATCTGCTGCAAAGCTATGGCTAGCTATAGATAACGTCAATGTTGCGCCCGCGAGAAGTGATACCAAACCTTTTTTCATTTTTATCTACCCTAGTATTAATCGACACGTTATATATAACAGGACACAGCGATAACTTAAAGTCAAACTCGCGATAAAAGTGTGCTGGCGCAAGAAATGATGCAATTTTGTTGCATGTTTTCCCTAAAAGATAAATTAACTGTTCAAAAAACACACAAACATTCAAATCGTTTTTCTATAGAAAACTTTCTATTCCCCTTATAACTTTATCGGCACAAGTTGTGCATATTTCAGTATTCCATTCCACTTTTACAAACCACATAGCAAAGGTAATTATATGGTGTCCTTTCCGACAAAGCTTAGTACGCACTTTATTGCAGAATTAACAGTCGAACAGTTTAATGGACTGTTTGATAAAGAAATAGCATCTGAAACCTTAGCTTCTTTAGCAAAATCGGCTAGTGATGGGAACTTAGAGAGTATCGATTTATTACACAATATCGCTCTACGACAAGACAGCGAAGGAAGAAAAGCAGAAAATATTCTGTTTGATTTATTTAGCGGAAAGCTGCCTGCAAAGAAAGGTGTAGATAAAGAAATACAAGAAACTAGCAAAAAATTATATCAATTACACCTTAATACAAAAATAAAAAAACACCTAAAAGACTCGAAACTAACGACCCCTTCTAAGCTGCTTTATATTGTCGGATCTGCAATAGAAAAAGTTATTGATAGACTTGGTTTAACAAAACTATTGATGAAAAATGAACCCACGGAGTCCACTCTTTGGGATAATAACAGGATGATAACAAGTGATGAGATTGACGCAAGCAATAAAAATAACCCAACTTTGCCATCAAATATGACAGTCAATGCCTCAATAGGCCTCATCCAAAGCGGATACAATTTATTAGCCGAAATAATTGAACAAAAAGTCTTAAATAGCAATACATTAAACCAATTCGAATTATTCCCTATCAATGTTAATGATAACCATTGGATCTTGTTTGTGCTCTATCAGGCAGATCCAACACATCAATCAGCGAATAATAAAAGAAAATGCACTCTATTTAATTCATACGATAACGTGAGTACCGATATTCGAAAAGAAATAACAGTGGCAGCCAAAAAGGCCGGTGTTACTGAAGAAGATATCACTTACATAGAAGGAAACATCCAACAGAACGTACCTAATGGCTGTGGATTATTTGTTCTTGCCGCAATGAAACAATTAACTGAAAATATTCAGCAAGATCCGGAGAAAACGCTCAAACAATTCCACCAAGATTTCTTAGATAAAACAATTCATGAACAAGAGCAATTTAATCTTCATGAACGTCGGCAATTATTTTCTACTTACTACGATAACGAATACCGACCATCATGAAATTCCTCTCCAATATGAAAAACCCCCTGACTGCATTTACAGTCAGGGGGTCTATAATCAGTCAAACAATAAATTTTGTTAAAAATTACTTGTTTTCAGTGTTGTGATGATGAGGTACATGTGCTTTAGACAGTAAGTTAAAGAACGCGCCCAAACCGTAGATCAACCCCATGATCAAAAACATAACGACTGGAACCATCATCAGGGCAAAACCCAAACTTTTAATTAGTTCAAACATAGGAAAAAGCCTCTTCAGTGATACTGTGCCCACCAGCCTACAAGATACGCCGACGAGGGAAAACTTGACTCTCAGTACATTGAGTATAAATCAAATCAAAATAATAACGTACAATTACGTTATAATGGAGACTATTTTAGACAAAATATTATACTAACGACATACTAAACGTGCTTTTTACGTCTGTCATCACCAGCCACGCCGGAAGGGAGAAATTTATGCAGGCCGAAATTTTACTCACACTAAAACTACAGGGCAGTTTATTTGCGGATCCTCGCCGTATCGCGCTACTAAAACAAATTAAAGCGACAGGGTCAATCAGCCAAGGCGCTAAACTCGCAGGGATCAGCTATAAAAGTGCTTGGGATGCCATCAATGAAATGAATCAACTCACTGATGATATCCTTGTTGATAGAGCGACAGGTGGCAAAGGCGGTGGCGGCACCACACTCACTCACTATGGTGAAAGATTACTCCAACTATATGATTTACTTGCACAAATTCAACAAAAAGCCTTTGATGTACTTAAAGAAGATAATCTCCCTTTAGACAGCTTATTAGCTGCTATTTCACGGTTTTCATTACAAACCAGTGCCCGTAACCAATTTTTTGGTACCTTAATTTCCCGTGATCATATGCAAGTTCAACAACATGTACAAATTCGCTTAGCCGATAACAGCACTGTGATTAATGCCGCACTAACAGAGCAAAGCGCTAACCGTTTAGGGTTAACGGAAGGGAAAGAAGTTCTCGCATTGATTAAAGCACCTTGGGTAAAAATTACTAAACAACCCAACCCAACAGGCTTTGATAACTACCTTGCAGGGAAAATTACCACTTTAGAGAGAGGTGATGAGAACAGCGAAGTAATAGTGACACTCACAGGCGGTGAAACTTTATGCTCAACCATGCCAAACAGTGAAATTGATAGCCAATCTTTGAAAATTAATAATAGCGTTACTGCACTATTCAATGCTGACCAAGTGATTATTGCCACCTTGTGTTAATTTGTCCTGCTTACTTACTATAAAAGTAAGTAAGCATTCACCTTTTTTTTCCTGCTATGCCGTTCAGTTGTTGACTTTATCTTCAATCCTGATTATTTGTGATAGATGACAAGGTAAATAATCATGATAAGGAAGCTTGATGAGCGCAATAACAATACAACATGGCAACTTTAAGCTCAGCGAAATACAGACTTTAGACATTCAGCAACTTAACATCGAAAAAGGAGAAAGTTGGGCTTTTATTGGTGCCAATGGCAGCGGTAAATCTTCACTCGCTCGAGTGCTTTCCAATGAGCTCCCTCCACTTTCTGGTGTTGTAAAAAATACATTCACCTCTCCAGTTCGTCTATCATTTGAGCAATTACAAAAAATCATCAATGAAGAATGGCAGCGCAACAATACAGATATGCTCAGTGATGATGAAGATGACACGGGGTATACCGCTGCTGAAATCATTCAATTTAACCATAAAGACAATGAATATTGTCTCGAACTGGCCGCTCGCTTTGGTATCAGTGACTTACTTTCGCGTCGCTTTAAATACCTTTCCACCGGTGAAACTCGTAAGGTTTTATTATGCCAAACATTAATGGGCAATCCTGACTTGCTAATCCTTGATGAGCCATTCGATGGTTTAGATGTCTATTCAAGAAATCATCTTAGTGAGCTACTCTCTAGTTTGTCTGAAAAAGGCCTCACCTTGGTGTTAGTGCTAAATCGCTTTGATGAACTCCCTGACTTTATTGAAAATATGGGTGTCGTCGCAGACTGCAAGCTGACGATGGCGGGAAATAGAGAGTCAGTACTCGCTAACACGCTAATCACACAATTACAGCACAGCGAGAAAATTAAACAGCTTTCCATTCCTGAAACCGAAGACCCAACCACAGACGAAAAATTGGATGATACGACGCCTCGTATTATTTTGAGAAATGGGACCGTTAGCTACAATGACAAACCGATACTGCACGGTTTAAATTGGCAGGTAAATCCAAACGAACACTGGCAAATTATCGGGGAAAATGGCGCAGGAAAATCAACGTTACTGAGCTTGATTACAGGAGATCACCCTCAAGGGTACAGTAATGACTTAACCTTATTTGGCCTCCGTCGTGGGTCAGGAGAAACCATATGGGATATTAAGCGCCATATTGGGTATGTCAGCAATAGCATTCACCAAGAATACCGAGTCGCAACCAGTGTACTCAATGTCATTATTTCCGGTTTTCATGATTCTATTGGCTTGTACCAAACACCTTCTGACCGCCAAATACAATTAGCGTATGAATGGTTAGCTTTATTAGGTTTTTCAACGCAAACAGCTCAGCAACCTTTCCATAGTCTTTCGTGGGGGCAGCAGCGCTTAGTTTTGATTGCTCGAGCGCTAGTTAAACACCCTGCCATGCTGATTTTAGATGAGCCATTACAAGGCTTAGATGGTCTTAACAGATTATTAGTACTGCGGTTTATTGATGTAATGCTAAGCCAAGGTAACACACAACTCCTGTTCGTTACCCATCATCATGAAGATGCCCCTGCTTGTATTACGCATCGGCTCACTTTTGTTCCTGATAATGGAAAATACCGTTACGATATTGAAGCGATCTAATTTTTGACTTATTTGCCAATAGATACAGTGAAACTATTGGCAAATTTAATCTAATGTTTAATAGATGATAACTAAATTATATAATTACAACCATTTGATTTTGTTTAATTTATTATTATTCGGTTATTTTCAATTAGAAAAATCACACAAAATCATTACACTGCGCCTCTTCTAATAATTTAGACATTATAATGGATATTCTTTATGGCTTGGTTAATGTTAGCCTCTTCACTTGCTACACTTGCAACACATCGTTTAATTGCTCTTTTTTTACTCATCTGCACAATCATTACTGCAGCATTCACACGCATTATTGATTGGCAAGCGATTCTACTCTTAGCCTGTATTACGTTAATTGCTATTATTCGTTTGCGTTTCCAACACTACCTACTCATAAAAATCATCAGTGAAATCACCTTACTAATTTGTGCGATCGGGTTATTTATTCACTTATTTCCTGGCTTTAACAACCTGAAATATCTAGATAAAGTCACAGTAGGAACACATAGTGTTCCCTTCACTATGTATTTTAACTTTGATAAGGCTCTCGTTCCTTTTATTTTACTTGCCTGCTTACCAACATTATTTATTTGCCGTCCAGCCAAACATGCAACTAAAGTTCAATGGGCACTATTAGTTATTTTTGTTCCACTTTTATTGCTGATTGCGACTGCTGCTGGTGGGTTAGCCTTTGAATGGCATTTTCCTAGTTGGTTACCTGCTTTTATACTCTGTAATCTATTTTTTGTTTCATTAGCAGAAGAAGCGCTATTTCGTGGCTATTTACAGCAACGCCTAACTCTTTGGTTAAAATCACCTTACCTCGCATTAGTTATTACTTCACTGTTATTTGGTGTTGTACATTTTGCAGGTGGGCCGTTGTTAATCCTCTTCGCTACATTGGCAGGTTTGGTTTATGGTCTAGCTTGGATGTGGAGTGGCAAATTATGGCTTGCTGTATTGATTCATTTTGGGTTGAATTTAGGGCATCTGTTATTTTTTACTTATCCATTTAAGTTGGTTGCTAGTTAATATTAGCGAATTGAAAATTCATAATCCCCCATAAACTGGATAATTTTTACCATAAAAAATCACTAACACGAATAATGTTAGTGATTTTTCATTATTATAGCCGAGTTATCTATCGTTAATCTAATTACTAGTTTGATTAACATTCATTGGTTTAATTTCCCCGGACTCAATATTAAGATAAAAATCTCGACTCGGATTTCCTTGTAGATATTTATCAATTACAGTGAAAATACTGCCAAAACGTAATTTAAAAATATTTTCAAATGAACTACCCGCATTAATTTTGTCAGTCTCAGTTGGTAATGACGATAACAAGGTTCCTGTAAGGAACCGATACTGATTTAATCTTTCTACAGGTATATCTTGTAACGCAAGCTCGTCTGCATTACGTAAACGATAAAAATCCACAGCAAGGTCAAAACCATTCCATTTTGCAAAATCATTTAACTGATACCCTGTATTTTTAGCAAGAATAGCAGCTTTATCACTGGCTTTTTTCCATGCATCGGAGTCTTTCTTCAAATAGATTTCGGTGACATTAACAGTCCCAGGGTCCTTTGCACAGATTTCATGATTTTGGCTCAATGGTGCCGTTAATACTTCATTATAAGCTTTCTTTGTGTCTAATTGGCTTAAAATAAGCATCTCTTCACCATTCAAACTAAATAACATTTGACGAATTTCACATGGCCATTCCTCTGGAATAAAACGTAAACGTGTCAGTTCAGTAATATGCCAATTAGTGAAGTCATAATAATTATTTGCGCTTAAAATATCTTTATTCCAAAGATGTGACGAGTTGGTATTTTTGAGATGATCCCACTCTTGCTGATAGTGCTCAAATAACTCATCAAACCGAGGTACATCTTCTATTATAATGGTTTGCACATCAATTTCATTGGCATTTCTAAAATTCAATATTTTATAAGCGGGAACATATGCTGCCATTGAGGGAGCTTGAATATTAAAAAGTAAGCTACCATCCGAATACTTACGTACACCTGTATCATTAAAATGCATATGACCGCCAACGTGAACACCGATACCTGTTTTTGCCATCGCATGGCTCGTATCTTCTTTTGGTGCCCTTTCTAACTGAAATTTACCTTTACCAAAAATAGTTTCAAGGTCATCTGCTGCGCCATTATCAAATTCAACCATCGGGAAATGGCTAAACGTGATTAATGTTTTATTTTGCTCTTTCGCGCGCTTTGCAACATCCGCCATCCACTCAACAGTCTGTTGTTTGTGTGTCAACATTTTGTTGTAACCCGCATTCCCCGACCCCGCAAAGTTTTTAGCCGCCTTAGGGTGATTAATATCTGCTTTTTCAGAAGGAACATAGACATTGGCATCAACGGCCATTAACCACAAACCAGGAGTAGGCTCAACAAGGTAACTACTGTCTGCAACATTAAAACAAGGCCCATACCCCTCCTGTTTATATTTACCGCCTGTTCCTTGAGTGCAAATTTCATACTGTCTTTGGTTAAAATCACTGGCTTTTAAGGCTGCTTCATAGCTGTAACCTTGGGAATCATAGTTTGAGTATGGCGTTTCCCAATAAATATCTTCTGGTAGTGGATTAATACCAAACGATTTCATTGCATCCATCACTCGACCATAACCACTATACACCATCTCTTCGGTACAAATTGTCGGTAACTCCGCTCCCGTTTCTATAACAGCCGTTTTTCCGTTATATCCCGTACACTCACTGGCCCCTAAACTAAAGATACGTTGCGTTTTACCATCAATCCCAAGAAAATCTTCCTTTCCTGCTGGCATATCAAATGGGCGGTTCGGATCATGATTTCCTGGCGTTGCAAAGAAACGCATACCATATTTTTGCTCGTACTCTTGCAAGACTTTCACTAGCCCACGTAAGTGAATAGGTTGGCCGTCATCGGTAAAATCGCCAGGTAACGCAATAAGTTTAATACCTTTCTTACCTGCATCATCAAGTGCAGCACGTAGAGCAAAATAGTTTTCATTAAATAAACGCGTAGAGGTTAATTGCGCATACATAGAACGAATAACGGCATTTTGACCACTTTTACTATTTTTTAATCCTTCAAATGCATTATCAGCAAACTGCCCATAGACATCATGAAAATGGATGTCGGGCATAAATGCAACGCGATAATTATAAGATTGAGCCGTAGGGTCATTTGCCATTGCGACAGTTCCAACGGACATTAATGCAAGGGCAAAACCATATTTTAATTTATTGTTCATATTTGTTCCCTTTAGATAATTAACTATTTCTATCAGAAGTTATATGCAATGCCAACACGATAACGCCACTGCCATGCATCACGGTAAGTTTGTCCATTTTTGGCGTATGAACCGTCATCATAGGAAACATACCCTAATTCAACATAAGGAACCCATGTCTTATTACCAATCCAAGACACATTCAGATTATGCGCATAATCCTTTTCTTTACCTTTATATGCGGGATAATCAGTATCAAATTTATATTCAAAGTCATAACTTAATGAGAAATCTTGCAACTTATAACCTAAATAAAAATTACTCTGCCAATAATGTTGATTATCTTTTTTAGGCTTATTAGAGTTATCATAATGCCTTACGCCATAACGTAAACGAGTTCCAATATTAAAATCATCTGTTAAATTATAAGCAGCTTTGACACTGAATTTATAAGCTGTATCCTTATCTCCCGAATCAAGTGCAAAAGAAGGAGTTAAAACAAAATCTTTTGTGGCTTTATATTTATAGCCGACTTCAACCTCATTTCCTTTTGATGATAGGTTTTCACCGAAACCACCATCTCGACTTCTCCATTTTCCTTCAAGGCTAAAATAAGTTCCATTTTGCATGCTATGGCCAATTTTGACACGATCTTCATGGCGATGTTCATCCCCTAACCATTCATGACGATAGTCAATATATGTCGCATTCGCTGCTGTGCAAAATAATAATGTAGAGATACCTAGAGTTAAGTTTTTCATAAACTGATTCCTATAATTAATATTTATTTTTTATTTAACGGTTAAAACAATGAGTTATTAGTTATCTTTTATTTATATATACCTCTTCTATTTTTTGAAAAAACCATTCCATCCTTTTAAATAACTTAAAAGAAAATTAACTTTATTTAAAATTTAAATTTATTTTATATTTTTATCTCACATCCCTAATTCCAACTTTAATAAATCAACAATACCTTCTGATTTTTCCGCATTTAACATTTCATTTCTAAAAGACTCATGCATTAATTTACGTGCGAGGACAGAAAAAATTCGCATATGCTGATTTTCATCTGAATCATTAATTGTTAGCATAATTACTAATTTAACATCAACATTGTCTCCCCACGCGAGCTCATTCGGTAAACGCAATACTGAAATACTACTATGTTTAACAAAAGGTGATTTACAGTGCGGTATTGCAATTGAGAAACCTAATGCAGTACTAAAAATTTCTTCCCTCTGCCATATTGCTTGTTCAACTTGTGCTCCTGAGTCAGCTCGGTGATGAATCTCTAAATTATCAGTTAATCGTTTAATGACCTCCTCTTTACTTTCCATTCTTTCATCAAGAAAAATTAAAGATGGGTCCAATACTGAATAATCAATTTTTGGTTTATTAGTCAAAATAGACAAATGAGATAATTTATCTTTTTCAAGCTTGAACCAATTGTCTGCATATACATCAGGTTCAATAATTAATAAATCGCATTGCGTATCTAATAATAAAACATGAGCAGATTGGATTGATTCAATCATAGAGGATGAAAGACATATTAAAGGAAGAGAGAAAGATTGCGCTAAAATAACGGTATGTGATGTTTCTGCGCCTGAAGCCATCACAATACCTTGCAAATATTCACCTCTCAATGCCAATAATTCGCTTGGAGTTAGTAATCCTTGGCAGATAATAATCGAGTCTTCTGTTAATTTAGGAAGTTGTATTTTAGATTGGATACCAAGATGCCTCGCTATACGCAATCCCAAATCCTTAATATCTAACTCACGTTGGCGTAAATATTCATTACTACTGCTTCGAAATGGTAAGCTGAGCTCCTCAATTGCCATTGATAACGCAGCAATCGCATTATGCGCCTCTCTTGGTTCAAGCAAGCACGCTTCAATATCCTCATCATTCAATAATTGGCTTTGTGCCTCTAGAATATCAACCGCTGCTTTATCAGCTTGCTGAATGTCTAGACTAAATTGCTGACGAGCACTTTGTAACGCAAGTTTTAGTATTTCACATTGCTCTGATTGTAAACTTGATGGCTCTGACAATGAAATTTTTTGTAAATCAAAGGATTCCATATAAATAGCCCTACCTTTTGCAATACCTTTGCTAACACCGTCACCCTGAATAATTTGGGATAGTGTCCGGCTCAGGTATCTCGGGATCATTCCTTGTTCTGGTTTATCTTTTTTCGGCATTAATCCATCACAATGAATAAACTCTTGCTCAATAAATATCTTTAGTTTTTCATAAGCCAAACTTTCATCATTTCCACTGATTGCAAAATAACATTCATCACCAACAGCGACATCTGCACCAACAAGAGCCAGCACACTTTTCGCATTGGCTTGGCGTTGTTTGCTTTTATTAAAAAGTAAAATATCTGATTGAAAACAAGCTGTTTTTTGCTCAATTGCACTCGCTGGTCTTGCATGAATACCATTTGGTAACTCACAACGAAATGTAAGTAATTTCATTATTTTTCCTTATTAATTAATCAATTAACCAAGACACAGGTGTACAAGGGGCAGCTTTATCTGTATTTATGCATGTAGACTCCGATAAAGTAACTTGGTGTATCCGTGTATTCGACTTAGGCTCTGAATAAGTTTTGGTTTCGCTACTTGGGTTCCACCCGCGTAAAATAAGTGATTCTTGGTTCTGTGCCTTTTTCAAAGTGCTGAAATGCAGCTCGCTATCCCACGTCAGCAAACTATAAATATCAGGAAAAACAATATAATGAGGATTAGTTTTAAATTGAGACCAACCAGAATCTAGGTAACCAAATGCAGGTAAACGCCAATGCTCAATATCACGCCAAAGTTGGGCACTTTGACCATTGTCTATCGGCAGTACAGCAAAATGAAAATGATGGAGCCCCTGAATTTGTGACTCTGGTGATGGTAAAACCATTCCCGATGCACGCCCCGGCCGCCAAGTGAGATTGGCTTGGCCTAACCAACCCACACTACGCAATAGGGTTACGCGAATAATATCGGTTTGGTTTGCGGGTATCTCATACTCTCTGAGCCCTTCCGTAACAACACACATACCTTTTTTATCATCATATTGCATTACCAAACTTTGCATTGGATAGAGTGCCGTTGGTGCTTCTGTCCAATTTTCTTCTCGCCATATTTTCATGGCAGCTGGCTGATTTTCTCGCTGGATCAAACCAAAAGGTTGGTCTGCGAAATGAAATACCTGTTGAACTGCCGTAGGGATCTCTACCTGAATTCGATGGTCTTCGACCGTATTATTGATAGTGATTTCAACATCTAACCATGCCTTATCATGAGGCAAAGAAAGTTTCATGCTAGCTGCTAAATACGCATTAGCTTGCTTTTCTTGGCGAGCCGCCGCATTTTGAGGAACGGGTATCTGCCAATTAAGCATAAGCGAATCCATTAAAGACGCTCTGATACAATCAAATTGCTGTAAGTGGCCATCACTACTGATTAACCAATCATTTTCAGGTGGCGAATAGTTATAATTATCCCCTGAGTCCCCACCATCAATTAACCGAAGAATGTTCGGATAATGCTGTTGACTACGTTTATCAGTTAGCGTCAACTGTCCTTGATGTATTTCGAGCTTCAACCATTTATTTTCTAATATATTTTCAGCCTGAATATGGGTAGGAGTGTCAAAGCCCGCATTTTCACCTTCAAGTAAATAAAAAGTCCGATAACCACAGGAAGGCAAATCTTTCGCTTCAAGTAATATTTCACACTTCCGATACCATGTTGTTGTCGTACTATTTGCCAGTTCTTGTACGATCAATGACATATCTTGTTTTTCTTCGCGAATAAGTTGCCAGCGACAAGGCATTCCTGCATCGTCCTTAATACAAAATTGTTTTTCAGGTGTATAAAGTGTAATGCGAACCTGCGCATCTCTTTTATGTGGCAATGAATTGAAGATAATCACTTTTTTACCTTCTTGGGTCGCCTCTATCCCACGGGCAAGCATCTTCATATTCAGATCAAATAGTTGATTCGCACTTTCTAAGCCGTCTTTTAAGCGCGCTTTTACCATGCTATTAACACGGTCAGAGTTACACCCACCAATACTGTCGTGGGCATGTGACTGCATCGCTTTGCGCCAAATATTATCAATCGCGGTTTGTGGATAAGGCAAACCAAGCCGCCAATTAATCGCCAAAAGTGGCTCGAGTTGTTGGCTAACAAATTGCTCTAACTGCGCATTTAATAATTTGATATCCACCCGTGTAGAAAAAATGCCACGGTGGACACGCATATATTTCGGGCTCAGTAATTCACCTTCAAATTCAGGTAATCCCGAACTATTAGCTTGAAGCGCATCAAAAAATGCACTAAAGCTGCTTTTGACAAAATAATAGTCATTTTGTGCTTTGTTTAGCTGCTCAAGCATCCCAGGAACGGCATACTCGAATGGCGACTGGTCATTACCATTAGGTAACAATATCTGGTCCGAATGAGCAAACCGAGCCTGTTTTTCTAAGATTGCAGGTAAAACAGCTGACGCTTTTTCTGGGTTATCAGGCAACCATTTCGCACAACCATACCCCCAAGGTAATACCGCCGTAGTGACACGGTGGCCTGACTGCGATTTCCAAATAAATTCACTACTGGCAACATCATGTTCACACCAGCCGCGCCATACCACCGCATGGTTAATGCCAAATTCTTGTAAAAACATTGGAAGTTGTGCACTTTGTCCAAACGAATCAGGCACATAGCCTATTGGCATATAGTTTTCCCATTGTTCACAATCGGCTTTGCCCAATAATAAATTACGCGTAATGGATTCGGCTCCCACCACTAAAAAATCCGTTTGTGTATACCAAGGCCCAATAAGAATTCGCCCTTGTTTAATTAATTTTTGTAGGCTCTCACGTTGTTCCGGCGCAACCTGTAAATAGTCTTCCAACACGACAGTTTGCCCATCTAATACAAATGGTCCAAGGGTGGGATCTTCTGCTAAATGTTTTATTAAATCATTCATAAAATAATAAAGAATAATTTTGGAATCATTCTCCGTGAAATACCATTCACGATCCCAGTGTGTATGTTGAATTAAATGTACAGTTTTCATTATATAACCTTTGAATATTTTTTAGCCGAGCGAACCCATCACGTTATTCACGCTAATTAACACAGCACAATATTAATAATATAAAAATTCGATTAACGTCCGACTTTAAATTTAGGAGGTGCCACCTCTGTTTTTTTAGTTTCTATCGGTTCATTGCCACGAAATATTAATAAAGAACCAATGGTAATAATTGCGGATCCCACGGCAACAGACAATATATATATTGGCCATTTATCTACAGCCAACCAACCATAAAAACCTGAAATAGGTGCATGGTTTATCGCACCTAAACCAACAGCCATCGCCGCACCTGTTGCTGCACCAACTATATTGATAATAATAATTTTTGGATTTGCCAGCGCAAATGGAATTGCCCCCTCTGAAACACCAATTAACCCCATTAATGTCGACGCTTTGCCAGCCTCTCGTAATGACTCAGGAAAACGTTTTGCCCAAATTAACGTTGCTAAGCCAATGCCAATTGGGGGAATAATAATAGCCACTTGAGCTGCAGTATTTGGCTCATAAATTTCCGATGCTAATAATGCCATTGCAGTAGTTACAGCCGCTTTATTAACTGGACCACCAAGGTCAAATCCAACCATTGCACCGATAACGGCAGCAAGAATAACTTTATTAGACCCCGACATTGATAAAAGCCATTGTTCCATACCATGATTAAGTGCCGCTAAAGGTGCACCAATCACAAATGCCATAATAATACAAGTGAGTAATGTACCCCCGACTGGCAAAATAAAAATAGGTCCTGCTGATGCAAGTGATTTAGGTAATTTCGTATACTTCGCTAATAAACGAACAATGTAACCCGCAATAAACCCTGCCGCTAACGCACCTAAAAACCCCGTCCCTAAATTGCTGGCCAATAGGCCACCGACCATGCCTGGCGCTAGTCCAGGTTTATTCGCAATCGCAAAACTGATATAACCCGCAACAATGGGTAACATGAGTGATAACGCTAACCCACCAAAGCCATCAAATTTATGAAGCATTTGCACCACAAAATTTGTCGCTTCCTGATGGCTTGCATCCCAAATATTATCAATACCATATAAAGATGCGCCAATACGCGCTATCCCCATAATTACCGCACCAGCAATCACAAATGGCAGCATCCATGACACACCTGTCATAATGGCATTTTTAATTTCCGTACCAATACCTAATTTAGATGTACCATTAAACTGCCCCATTCTTCATTTCCTCCTCGATGGCATCAATAATTGCATCGCCATGCTTAATTGGATCAGCAACGCTACATTCAAGCTTAATCATTCCATCAAATCGTTCCCTATTAATAACGGCGACATCAGCAGCCAAAATGACTGCATCTGCTCTTGCTAAGTCATCACTGGTAATTTCATTTTCAATTCCCATACTCCCTTGGGTCTCAACTTTGATTTCGTGACCGCGTTTTTTCCCTACGATATCCAATGCTTCCGCTGCCATGTAAGTATGAGCAACACCAGTAGGACAAGCAGCGACACAGATAATAAACATAACAACTCCTTAAAAATTTAATTCAGGTAATAAAAAAAGCACAATGGCGAAAACGCGCATTGTGCTTTTGAAAGACAATTAAAGTTAAATTAGCCAAATTTCCAGGTGCACCACTAGAATGACGGCAAGTCATCATGTGACGTAAACTAGAAACAAGGAACAAAAATAGCAATTCGTAACGCTTACGAATATTCAATGATATTAATGACTTAGCGTAACACTTTCTTTCTACTTTAATCACGTCACTAGCAAATACTGCGGTATAAAGCGTCTGTGCACTCAGCCATAATTGCGACCAATTAACTGAAAAATCGCTCTCTAATTGGTTAGGGTATTCGGATTCGTCTTTTTCTAAAGAGGTAACGGGAACAAACCAGCAAATTTTGCTCAATAAAGCCTTCATTTTGCTATCAAGTGACAGCAAAAATAAAATGCAGGCCTTAAAAAATGAAGCAAAATGTAAAGACATCGTGTTTCCCCTTTAGAAATTTATATCATTCTAATCGTATAAAAGAAAAAATTACTGTGATTCCACCCTCATTTATTAAAATAAATAAAAATTAAAACCATCAAAACCTTATTAACGGCTTTTGTTAATTAATAATAAATTGATTATTAATGGCTTAGATTAAATTTTAAAAATATTTTTATTTTAAAAATATATTTTAGCCAAAAAGGTGAAAGAATAAAAAACTGTAAATTCCGCAATAATATGAATTATTAATCTGCATTTTTTATATTAATTCAAAAAAAGTATTTTTATGAGTTTTTATATAGAATGCGATTCAACCGATTGGCTTAATTAAAAGAAATTTAATGAAATAAAAAATTTAAAAAACAACAAATTTAAGATAGGTCAGAATAATGATACATTGAATAACCTTAACTCATTAAATTTATATTACTCAATAAGTGAAGATAATGCAGTTCATCAAAAGCTGATAACATTTTCAATTTTATCAGTTCATTAGACCATTACAAACTCACGATTTTAAACACAATGCTCAAACGAATCAGTGTACTTCAATCACCGAACAAAAAACTTATGGTGAAAAAACAAACTCGGTTTAAACAGCAATCGTCAGCAATTTGTAAAAAACAATCAACCGCCGGTTCTTTGCCTTAAAATTATTAGGCACTTTGCTTGATATCCATCATAAGAATGTACGAACCGTCATTTTATCGCTTGCTGTATCGATTCAATTCGAGTTAAATTTAGAGTATTCGCAGAATCTACGAAGCTAGAAAACAAGTCATTACCCTCATGTAAAATTTGTTTTTCACATAGATAGGGAGAAAACGCAAGTTGCTACTGGCGTTCAAGTTGACTATCCCTATAATGTAGGTCAGCAACAATTCATTTCTAATTAGAATGTACTGATAGGAGTTTTAGCTATGGCTGTAACTAAACTGGTTTTAGTAAGACACGGTGAAAGTGAGTGGAACAAAGAGAACCGCTTCACAGGTTGGACTGACGTAGAACTGTCTGATAAAGGCCGCGAAGAAGCAAAAATTGCAGGCCAACTGCTAAAAGACGAAGGTTTTGTTTTTGATTTTGCTTATACTTCTGTTCTGAAGCGTGCTATCCATACTTTATGGAACATCCTTGATCAAGTTGAACAGCAATGGTTACCCGTTGAAAAAAGCTGGAAACTGAACGAACGCCATTACGGTGCACTGCAAGGGTTAGATAAATCAGAAACTGCGGCAAAATATGGTGATGAACAAGTTAAATTATGGCGTCGTGGTTTTGCGATCACACCACCAGATCTGACTAAAGATGATGAACGTTACCCTGGCCATGATCCACGTTATGCAAAATTGTCAGACAAAGAATTACCTGTCACTGAAAGCTTAGCAACCACTATCGAGCGCGTTGTCCCTTACTGGGAAGAAGTAATTAAGCCTCGCGTTGCTAGCGGTGAAAAAGTCATCATTGCGGCCCATGGTAATTCACTACGTGCCTTAGTCAAATACTTGGATAACATGGGTGAAGATGAAATTCTGAACCTGAATATCCCAACTGCGGTTCCAATGGTTTATGAATTCGATGAAAACATGAAACCAATCAAACGTTACTACTTAGGTAACCAAGATGAAATCGCTGCTAAACAAGCTGCAGTTGCAAACCAAGGTAAAGCGAAGTAATTACTGACTTTATTTTTAATAAAAGGTTGGGCATAAGCTCAACCTTTTTTACACTGTAAAAAACTAGAGTGACAACTAAAAAGTTTCGAATTTAAGTCAAAATCTAGTTTCTACACTCCTTTCCTAAGTACTTGACTCTCTCAGGTTGGCCACTAAAGCCGTTGTATACCTCAACCTCAATGCACTTGTCGGTGACAGAAACCAATAAATAATCCCCTTTAAACAAGGCTCCACTGTCGTAATTTATTACTCCTCGAAGATAACCTACTGTAAAACCTGAAAGATGAGAATGTCCTGAAAAAATAGCTATCACATTATAATCTTTAATCATTTTTTCTAATTTTTCTTTCTCTTTATCTGATGTATATTTTTTTTCTGCAATGTGAGCATAGGAATCATGAAAATTTAAAATAGTCACCTTCCCTCTACGATATGCTTCAGATAAATCTTTATCTAACCACTCCGTTGATTTTGTCACCTTTACACTTCCCAAATTTTCAAAGTAAGTGGGGTAATTATTCAGTTGGACATAATGAATATCTCCCATATCCCATGAATAAGCGCCACTCCCTATCCTTTTTTTCTCATCATAGTCAAAATTAAAATTTTCTAATGTATATTTATAATTAACATTTATTCGTCTTATTAATTCTAAAAAAGAATTTCTAGCACAATTATTTCCCCAACAATCATTAAAATTATTTGCATAGTCGTGATTACCTAATCCTATGTATAATGGAAACTTAATGTTATTCGTATAAATTTTATCAAAGCTTGCCCACGTTTTTTGTCTACCAAATTCAGTGATATCCCCGTTCACAATCCCAAACTTTATCTTATGATGATCATTTAATATATTAATACTGTCCGATACCTTTTGGTTCACTTCTTCCCACTCTTTTCGATCTTTATTCGGGTCTATGCCATTTTCTAATCGCCAAGCTTGAGGGTCTGACATAATCAATATATTATAACTTTCAATTTCTTTAACTTGAGTAACATATACGCTAAATAGATTACTTCTATTACAATTATGGCATGATATATTATATAATCCATGTGGATCATTTACCTCTACCCAATTATGTCGATTTCCTGACTTCGTGTACTTCCAATGAATTTTGAATGAACCTTTATAAATTGAATATTCAACATAACCTTCAGCACCTGCATTTGCAAACCAAATAGGCATAAACAAATCACTTCCATTAATTTTTATTTCTGGAGCGGGTTCTTTATGCCATCCTCCAATTATAATTTTCTTATCTATCACATTAATATTACTCCCACTGTTATTATAGACTGTAATTTGGTAATTTGTATTGTAAGCTCTTTGATTAGAGTTATTTGGCTTTACTTTATTAAACTGACTAACACACCCTGTTAAAAAGAAAGAAAAAAACAATACAACTATCAACGAGAAATAATTAAATTTCATTTAACCACCTTAATATTTAACTTATTTATTTTTTCATAAGTGTATTTAATGAGAATGTAAATTCACTATAATACTTATATATCCCACCAAAACATTTAGCATCAAAATTTATTATCTAAAAACAAAAATTGAAGTTGATATCACCAAATAATTGGTTGAATATAATGTTAAATAGCTATTTTAACATTAGTGTTAACTTACAAATAATTCTGGAGACATATGAAAACAATACAAGTAGTCGCACTCGCCTTTTTAATATTATTCAATACTTCAATACATGCCCGTGAGATAAAAAATATTGAGAAAAAAGGATTCGTTCAGTATTTACAAGTCAATATGGGGCAGCATGATAGCCAGACACAGATATCAATTAAAACAAATACTGGTGAAGAATTTTACTGTGAAGATATAGATGGCGCTGTTAGTAGTCGAGTATTATCATTTATTAACTTGGCAATATTATCGATGGAAAAGTCGTACGAAATATATGAATCAGAAAAGAATATAAGATGTTCAATCGGTGTTATTAAAAACTAATTACTGAAGAGAGGATATCATGAAAAGATCTATGTTAATAACCGCGATTGTGCTATCGACAGTATCAATTAAATCGCATGCTGCATTATATAAAAACTGCTCCTCATCTAAAGATAAATCGGGGTATATAAAATCGATTTCTGTTGGTGTTGATAATGGGGAAGATGCTAATGTCTCTATTACATTACAAATTAATAGTACTGACACAACTCCAATTTCTGTTTATCGAAAAATTAATGATGAAAATGGAAAAGCAATGTTTGATTTATTGCTTTCATCTTATACCAAAGAAAATGCAATTACGATTACTCGCTGTGTAGATGATCAAATTGCGGGTGTAACATCAACAATACGTTATTAATTTTAGGAAAAAAATGAATCTCTATGCAGATAATAGAATATATCTTCCTGGCACTATGGCCATTATAAACATGACAGGAGATAGAAAAAAAATAAAAAGAGTAAAGATAGAATATTATAATGACCGAATGGTAGGTAAAACTTTAATCGTCGATAATCCTGAACCTTTAAAAGTAGTAGGGCATACCAAATTTACATATACAGATAGTCACATTAGTTTTGATTATTGGCAAATTAGTGTTGAATGGACATGGTCTAACAGTGATGTCATTATTACTTCAAAGGGAAAAAATAATTTTTATTGTAATATATCCCCTAATGACAATGGTTTAGTTTTAATTTCATTACACTTAGACCCAACTGAGCTTGGTACTATTAATGAAGATAATTATGCAAGGGTGTTTTTTTCAAATAGTTTAGGTTGTTATGAATCTTTAATAAATTAAGCTAGTACTAAAAATATAAACAACTAAATGTTATAATTATTTATTAGGAAAAATAAATTCATGCCTTTATCAAGAAAAATAATTTCAGAACATAATAATATTAATTCAAGAACTACGACTATTCGTAAAGGACAACTGTCAATTACTAATATGTGTACATTTAATATAAGAAATATTGTTATTCGTCATAAAGCCTCCGGTTGCCAAAGAACCGATGTTTTGATTGGATCACTCTCTGTATTTCAAAGTTCTACCTTAATCGATTTTGAGTATTCTGTTTCTAAAACAATTGGTGAAGGCGCATCAGACTATTGGCATTTTTCATGCGTCATGCCCGATGATAACATTTATGAATCAAAAGAATATTTTAACCATAATATTAGATGGCTAGATAACGGTTTTTTATCTATTTGCATAATTCCTTCATTTGATATTTTTCTATTTGCCTCTTGGTCTAAACCAGAAACCTACACCTTAACCTATAAAGCTCCCAAGAAACCGCTGTAAATTCATTTTATTTGATGTATTTACACGAAATTACCAAAATTATAGTGTCAGCTATGTTGAAAATATAAATAACCGATTATCATATGGGGTATTGTCCACTCAGTTTATAGAATAAATAATGAACAAATTTAATATGTATGTTTGGGTTGGTCTTGTATTCAGCGCCAGTATTTTGGGTTCTCTGCTGTATATGATCCAAGGTGGCGAATTAGTCGTTGATGGTTCAAACGGTGCAGCGAATGCTGAGCTGATGAAAACCTTGATGATCATTGCTTGTGTCAGCTTTCCCGTACAAATTATTAGTATGATGATGATGACTTATAAACCTCGGTTATCCATTGTCCTTGCGGTATTAAGTAGCCTAGCATTAATGCCAATCACCATTGTATTTACCATGGGAATGATTTTCTCTGCGATCCGCTGGCGCTATCATCAACTAAACCAATTTGATACCTCTTTAAATGTTCAATTTGACCAACGTGTTGAGTTCAACAAACGTAATAACCGTATTTTAGTCGGTGCACTTGGTTTAATCAGTATCACTTTTATTATATTGAGCCAAAGCTTAGGGATGTTCCTGTTTGTTTTTACCATTTTTCTTGGTTACTTTGGTAGAAAGGCTAGTGACAATATCTATTTAGCGGTTAAAGACTCATATTTTTATATTCGCCCAAATATTTTTGCACATTGTTACCGTATACCATTAAAAGATGTCACTTACGTGAAAGGTGAAAAAGGAAAAGTGCATTTCGATGTTCAGACCGACAATGAAGTATTGCAATTAACGGCAACGCCAGCGAATGCAACACCTGAAGAGCAAGCTAAACTAGAAGAGTTATTAAATAGAATTCAAAAATAAATAAAATGATAAAGCCAGTTTAACGAGATTCTTTCATCGCGATAACTGGCTTTATTATGACTAAATCTTATCGATTACGACGGGCAATCACCGCATCAGATAATTGACGTAATACTTTTTCAGTATCATCCCAACCAATACATGCATCAGTGACACTTTTACCATAAACTAATGGCTCGCCCGATTCTAAGTTTTGGTTACCTTCAACAAGGTTACTTTCAATCATAATCCCTGTAATTGAACGGTCACCTTGGCTGACTTGCTTGCAAACATCCGTTGCGACTTCCATTTGTTTTTCGAATTTCTTAGAGCTATTTGCATGACTAAAGTCAATCATGATACTCGGTACAAGCCCTGCTTTTTCCAGCCCTTCACGTACTTCTTGTACATGTTTAGCACTGTAATTCGGCTCTTTACCACCACGCAAAATAATATGGCAGTCAGGGTTACCGCTCGTATTTACTATCGCAGAGTGGCCCCACTTGGTCACTGATAAGAAACAGTGGGCAGAACGCGCAGAGTTAATGGCATCAATTGCTACTTTAATCGTACCATCTGTACCGTTTTTAAAGCCAACAGGGCAAGATAAACCAGACGCTAGCTCACGGTGAATTTGTGATTCCGTGGTACGAGCACCAATGGCCCCCCAACTCATTAAATCTGCTACGTATTGCGGGCTGATAACATCTAAAAACTCACCCGCTGTTGGTAAGCCTTGGTTATTGATAGTCAGCAACAATTCACGAGCAATACGTAAACCTTCATTAATATCGAAGCTACAATCCATTTTAGGGTCGTTGATTAGCCCTTTCCAACCCACTGTGGTGCGCGGCTTTTCAAAATACACACGCATGACAATTTCCAAAGAACCTTTAAGTTCTTCACGCAATTTACCTAAACGTTCAGCGTATTCCAAAGCGGCTTTAGTATCATGGATTGAGCAAGGCCCGATGACGACAACCAAGCGGTCGTCCTTGCCTGCTAAAATGTTGTGGATAGCGAGGCGGGCTTCATGAACGGTAAACGCAGCTTTATCGGTTGCTGGAAATTTTTCAAGCAGAGCAATAGGTGGTAATAGTTCTTTTATTTGTTTTATTCTGACGTCATCGTTCTGATAATTCATACCCGTATATCCAATGTTTATTATTTTTTACTGTAGTTGATTTGCATGCTAGGTTTCTCCCAAGTTACTGCGCTTGAGTAAAGCGTTGAGCGGAGCGGTGAATGACTTCACTGGGCTTAAAAAAACTTACAAGATAATTAGCATCGAATTTTTAATCTAACCGTTCAACCGAAGTCTGTAAACAGGCAAACGCACGATAAAACCATGATTTTATTAATCGTTAATTATAAAATGAGGTGAAAGGCTGATATTTAGCACAATAAACAGGCTAAAAACCCATTTGGCAGAGCAAAGAATAACTAAAACGGCTAAACAACGATGATGTCACTTTAGCCGTTTTATCGGATTTTTTCTGGCTAAACACGCGAAATTGGTGAGGAGCCATTCTCTTTAGCTGATTTTATCCAAAGTCTGGAGCCATTGACTGCGATACCTAACAAAATTAAGTATTCTAAAGACATCGCATAAACACCTTGAATAAAGAAAATAACAATACTAATTACGTTAATAATGACCCACAATAACCAGTTTTCAACATATTTACGTGTCATTAAAATCATTGCGACAACGGAAAGAATAGTCATTGCAGAATCCCAGAATGGGAATGCATCTGGTTCTATCGTAGGCATCGCAAGGTTGGCACCAAACAGATTTAATAATTCGACTGCCCATCTTGCAAGTACACCAAATACTGCATCAATATTAAATGTGAGATAAATAATAGCAACGACTGAAATAACCAGTGTTATAGCCGCTTTTGGTAAGCTCAACCAACGAATTTTTAGCTCTGCTTGCTGTGAACTGGTGACCCGACTCCATGCATACCAACCGTAGATATTGGCGACAAAGAAAAATATCTGTAGCAACAGGTTTGCATATAATTGAATTTGAAAGAAAATAACTGCAAATAGAGAAACGTTAATTAACCCAAACAGATAATTAATCGTTTTTTCTAGGCTGGCAAGTAAGATACAAAGTAAGCCGGCAATAGTCCCCACCGCTTCAATGTAAGATAAATCATAAACTGAACCCCATAGCGGGATCTGCACTAACGTATTGGCTGTACTAAAGAAATCCATCCCAAAATCCTTTATAAGTGATCGTTAATGTTGTATTGCCCAGTACTTCATTAAAATTGTATTTATTATTTTAGACTCTCTGCGAAATCTAGCATCTTATTTAATGGTCGTAATGCTTTTTCTCGTAATATCTCACTGACATGAATTTGATGATCTTGCGTATTCCCTTCTAAGGCGTCAGTAATCGCTTTTAAGCCATTCATTGCCATCCAAGGGCAATGTGCACAAGTACGGCATGTGGCGCCCTCACCCGCTGTTGGAGCGATGTAAAGCGTCTTCTCGGGGCAAGCTTGCTGCATTTTGTAAAAAATACCTTTATCCGTCGCCACTATCATCGATGGGTTAGGTAAATTTTGTGCTGCTTTAATTAGTTGACTAGTTGAACCAACCGCATCCGCTAGGTCGACAATCGCTTGTGGTGATTCAGGGTGTACCAATACCGCGGCTTCGGGATACAGTGCTTTCATTTTTTCTAATGACTGTGTTTTGAATTCATCATGAACAATGCACGCACCTTGCCAACACAAAATATCAGCACCAGTTTGCTGCTGTACATAACGACCTAAGTGGCGGTCAGGAGCCCAAATAATTTTTTCACCTAAGCTGTCTAAGTGTTCAATCAATTCCACAGCAATACTTGAGGTAACAACCCAATCAGCCCTTGCTTTAACCGCCGCTGAAGTATTTGCATAAACGACAACCGTCCTATCTGGGTGTTGATCACAAAAACGGATGAATTCTTCTTCTGGGCAGCCGATATCTAAAGAACATTGTGCATCTAACGTTGGCATTAATACATTTTTTTCAGGACTCAGTATTTTTGCCGTTTCCCCCATAAACTTGACCCCAGCGACAACCAATGTTGAAGCGGAATGCTTTGCACCAAAACGCGCCATTTCGAGTGAATCTGCAACACAGCCCCCAGTTTCTTCTGCAAGAGCTTGAATCTCAGGGTCGGTATAGTAATGTGCGACGATAACTGCGTTTTTTTCCACTAATAGCGATTTTATCCGCTCACGATAAAAAGTTTTTTCATCCGAGCTTAGTCGTGCAGGTTTTGCTGGGAATGGGTAAACTGACTGCTCAAAATCGATAAACACGCTCATTTCTTGCCTCTGTTTAGCATAAAGCGATTTTAATAGTTAAATCAAGCTAAAAACCGCCTAAATTTACAAAATTTGTTTTATATACTAAACACGATACGCTAGTTTGCTCAATAAGTCTTCACTATTTTTACTTATCTAGCATCACTTCCTCCCCTTTAGCGATTCACCTCAAAGGATATACCCTGCATGAAAGCAAAAGTTGATTGCTCTTTGATTTATCAATAGATGGTGTTTAATTAAGAGGTTAACTTGTATATGTAATAGGGATCGTACACGTTAATTTTATATCCTCCAATAATTCGAGTTGCGGGCAGGCGACAAGGAAAATAGGCGAGGTGCATAGGTAAATTCTGTGGCTTGGCGAGCGTAGTCACTTATACCTCAACGAAATACCCTGCAACTCGAATGGTTACGGGTATAAATGTCATGAAATAAAAAAGTTACAACCTGCCGACTTGTACTGTAGGCAGGTATGATAAATCAAAGGAAGATATGCAACTAATATATTGGTATAGGTAGAAGAATGGATTCTATAATATTATTCTGACTTACTATATTAGATAGAATTTGCTCTCTGCTATAAAACCCTGCAATATTCTCGGTTAAATTTCCACTCTCAATATGTAATTCAGATTTTATTTTATTTTCGTAACTGATAGCTCCCCCCTCTTTAGTACTATCTTGTATTAGTTTATCACTCGACATATCCATTTCTTGTCTATACTCAGTGACAATTTCAATCTCATCATTCTCAGCATTATTAATCTCTAATTCCTCATCCGATTGTTTATATTGCTGTAAACTCCCTATCGAATAAGATATATCATTTGCACTGTATCTTATATCCGCCAAGGAAGAGTGAAAAGTTAAAGTATATTCTTTAGCATCAGTGATCAACTGGCTAACCTTGGAGTCAAATGTGGATAATAACTGGTGTAATCTAGAGCTAATGTATGGATAATTACGAATACTTTCTGTCACATTGCCATAGCACTCAGCGATATTTGGTGTAATATTTTTTATCTCTTCTGGGTTTTTAATATAAAAGTTCAATTCATCTTGCAGTTTTTGATATTTACCTAGAGCATCCTTAACGGTATGAATATAAACTTTAACTCTATCAATATATATTTTAGATTGAATATATTCAACATATGTTAGTTTGCTTTCCAAATTATAATTTTCGGCAAGGAATATACTCTCGTGTTCAGTTTCTATTTTTAAAATTTGTTCAGTTAATGTATCTAGTTCTACATGAAGTTCTTTTATATTTCCATTTATGGATTCATGATAATCTTTTAATTCCAAAAAATATTTATCTCGTTTTGATACACTTATTTTCATTTTAATTCCCTTTAAAAAAACAAATAATAATTTGATAAGAAATAAAATACAAATTTTATTTTAATATATAATATATGGAAACAATAGTTTATAAATATAGCTACAGATAATAAAAAACAGCGTAAATTCAGGGGGCTTTCAAAAAAAGTAAAAATTACATTAAGTTTACATTAGCGATATCACCACGGTACTTTTTCCATCCCCATGTTTAACCCAATGTACTTTTCGCGATTAAGGCAATTTTGGTACTAACACAGTTTAATTTCTGTCACATCACCTATAAAGGCTAACAATTTTCCTTCACTTCGGAAAAAACTTGGTCATTTAAGTACTCTTTTCATGTTTTTTACGTTTGAGGCTTCGCTTTTCTGCCTCTTTATCGGTATCTTAGCCATCCTTACTTAATTCATTAGGTCAGTTATGGAATCACCTGCATTATTAATCAATAAAATTATTTCAGTTTCATTGCTCGATCCAAGAATTGAAGCTGTGGTATTAACCGGCTCTCGAGGGCGAGATCAACATGTTGATAGTTATTCCGATATTGATATCGAGCTGATCGGCCACGGTACATCTGAAATATTCAATCAGAAGTCTTGGATAAATCAGTTTGGTGAACCTTTGGTTGCACTTCATTTGCTAAATCTTGAAGAGGATGCCCCTGATTGGCCAACTTGCTTGGTGATCTTTGAAGAAGGCCGCAAAGTGGATTTCACTTTTGCTGAGCCTGAGCGATTATCTAAGATGAAGCAGCAAGGTTTAGACGCGATATTTTCCCGTGGTTTTACTGTATTACTCGATAAAACAGGGATCACTGAAGGCTTACCTGAAAGTGCTAACCAACAAGTATTTGCTCCACCTCAATTAACTGTGGAGCAATTCACTGAGGTGGTCTCTGATTTTTGGCATGAAGCACATCAAGTTACCATAGCTTTAACTCGTGATGAATTGTGGGTCGCCTGGTCAAGAAGTACGGATATGAAGCAGTATTTCCTACAATTATTAGAACAATTAGTTTTTATCAAAAATGCTCCAATGTGCGATGTTTGGTATAAAGGACGTAATTATCATGAGTGGATGCCTAAACCCTATATTGAAGCGCTAGAAGTTATCTTTAATTGTGGGACTGCACAGAGCTCAGCATTGTCTCTTCAGTGCTTAATGCGTTGCTTTAGTGAAGTAACTACCGAGCTCGCGAGCCTTCAAGGCCGCAATAATATGCAGATTATGGCTGAGAAAATGCAAGAACTGCTCATTGGTATTTTGCAAGATAACGCCTTACTCCCAGAAACCGGTGAAATAAAATAAATAAAGTACAGCGAAGGAATGCAGTGCTTTCATTGTCGAGGTATGGCTTAACGACTGAATGTTTACTTGGGATTGGC
>NZ_JAMPPR010000005.1:0-105017 GCF_028481645.1 Providencia sp. PROV141
TTCGAACCTGCGACCAATTGATTAAAAGTCAACTGCTCTACCGACTGAGCTAACGACCCATCTTTGGGATTACTTAATTACTTGCTTGTGCAGGATTTAAATTCTTCGAACTTACCCTTACGGGCCGAACCTGCAACCATCTTGTAAAACTCAAATATTCTACCGACTGAGCTAACGACCTATCTGGATTACTTCTTTTTGCTACTATCGGTTTTAGATGGTGGGTCGTGCAGGATTCGAACCTGCGACCAATTGATTAAAAGTCAACTGCTCTACCAACTGAGCTAACGACCCATCTGGGTTACTTCTTTTTGCTACTATCGGTTTTAGATGGTGGGTCGTGCAGGATTCGAACCTGCGACCAATTGATTAAAAGTCAACTGCTCTACCAACTGAGCTAACGACCCATCTAAAACTAAATTTCTTTTTGTCTTTCGAGATTTTTGGCTAACCGTATTCTCGTATCAACGGCGGCTTATATTACTGATTTCTGACGAGGGTGCAATGATTTTTTTGCAAAAAAAGATTAAATGCACACTTATCATACTGATAACCCCGAAATATTCGGTAATATGGCTTCGGGGTTATAAATTAAAGTGTACTCAGCTTTTTTTCGGCTAATTTTGAACCAGCACTGTTTGGATATTGTTTCAGCACCTGTTGGTAAACAGCTTTTGCTTTATCTTTTTGTCCCTTATCTTGCATGATCAGCCCAACTTTATATAAGGCTTCGCTGCTTTTTTGGGATTTAGGATATTGCTTAACTACAGTCGCGAAATAAAAAGCAGCATCGTCTTTGCTACCTTTATTGTAGTTTAACTGCCCTAACCAATAATTGGCGTTAGATTGATACCCAGACTTAGGGTAGGCTTTAACAAAGCCTTGTAATACCCCTATTGCCTGATCAATTTGAGCTTTGGATTTGCTTTCCATCGCTAATTTAACTGCAGCATTGTAATCATCTTTCTCATTTCCACCTGTATTAGCAGCTGCCGTAGGTGCCGCTGAGGAAGATGATGTGTTTGATGCACTAGAGTCAGGTGTTGTTGTATCACCTGAAGTTGCTGAGTTTCCACCGCCTGCATTGTCTAATTGCATGTATAAATCTTTCTGGCGCTCAATAACTTGATTCAATTTGTATTCACTTTCTTGAATCTGACCACGTAACATGTCGATGTCGCGTTGGTTGTCAGCGAGTTGTTGTTGGATTTGATACATGATTTGACCTTGAGAGCTAACTGCTGTCTCAAGTTGAGTAAGGCGGTCTGTTGTTGAACCAGATCCGACATTGTTGATTGGCGCTTGGGCAATAGCGGCCCAAGGGGCCGCTACGCCAACCAATAACGACAGACCGACTAGTAAGTGTCTGAAGTTACTGTTCATAATAGATAATTTCGCTTATCTATTAGTATGCAATGACTGCACGACGGTTTTTCGCGTAGTCTGCTTCAGTGTGACCTAACACAGCTGGTTTTTCTTTACCGTAAGAAACCAGTGAAACTTGGTCACCAGAAACACCTTTGCTTTGCAGGTACATTTTAACTGCATTAGCACGACGCTCGCCCAGCGCGATGTTGTATTCTGGAGTACCACGCTCATCCGCATGACCTTCAACAACAACACGTACAGATGGGTTGCTACGCAGGAATGCTGCGTGTGCATCTAACATTTCAGCGTATTCTGGAGATACGTTGTATTTGTCAAAGCCAAAGTAAACAGTGTTGTTTTGTTGCAGCTGTTCCATTTGCTGACGTGCCAGCTCTTCCGCAGACAGACCAGTGTTAGTTTGGTTAGTAGAAGTATCTACGCCATCTTGGTCATTGTTTTTGTTAGAGCTACAAGCTGCGACTGCCATGATTGGTAACGCGATCATCAGCCCTTTAAGCACTTTATTCAGTTGCATCGTTTTGATCCTTAATATTTTTTGCCACACATTATTATTATGCATCACAGATACGGCGACCAGGCAGGGAATTTAACCTGTCCATCGGTAGCCGGAAGACGCGCTTTGAAACGCCCGTCGGTCGAAACTAGCTGCAATATAGTCCCCAAGCCTTGAGAGGAGCTATAAATTACCATAGTGCCGTTAGGTGCGATACTCGGCGTTTCATCTAGGAACGTTTTCGTTAAAAACTCAACGTTGTTCGTTGCCAGATCTTGTTTGGCGACATGTTGCTGACCGCCGCCGGAGCTGACCATCACTAAGAAAGTACCATCCGGGCTAACATCAGCGTCCTGATTTTGTGTTCCTTCCCAAGACACACGTTCAGGGCTGCCACCATTAATATTCATTTTATAAATCTGCGGACGTCCCGCCTGATCTGAAGTATAGACTAAAGTTTGGCTATCAGGCATCCAGCTTGGTTCCGTATTGTTACTACGACCATCGGTCACCTGGCGAATTTGCCCACTCGCTAAGTCCATAACATATAAATTCAGGCTGCCAGTTTTAGACAGTGCAAATGCCAATTTTGTGCCATCTGGAGAGAATGCAGGTGCCCCATTATGACGTGGGAAAGATGCGACCTGACGAACTGCTCCTGTTGATAACGTTTGAATGACAAGTGCTGAACTACCGCTTTCAAAAGTCACGTATGCCAGTTTTTCACCATCTGGTGACCAAGCTGGCGACATCAGAGGTTCTGGTGAACGGTGAACCGTAAATTGGTTAAAACCGTCATAATCAGAAACTCGTAATTCATATGGATACTGACCGCCTTTGTTAACAACAATATAAGCAATACGCGTACGGAATGCGCCACGAATACCCGTCAATTTTTCAAAGACTTCGTCACTTGCAGTATGCGCTGCATAACGTAACCATTCTTTGGTTACTTTATATTGGTTTTGAGATAAAACAGCACCTGGGTTAGCCGCGACATCAACTAACTGATAGCTAACAACAAAACTACCATCAGCAGCAGGCTGCACCTGACCCACAACCACGGCGTTAATACCTAACGCTGTCCACGCTTCAGGAATCACTTCAGAAGCTGTACCAGGTTGCTGAGGCATGCGGCTTGGCTCGATAGGATTAAATTTCCCGCTATTGCGTAAATCAGCGCCGACTATTTGGCCGACCTCTTGTGGTGGTGCACCAGCACCTGACCATTTAAACGGCACAACACCAATAGGTTGAGCTGAATTAACCCCTTCAGTGATCTCAATACGTATTTCAGCCTGAGCCACTGTCGCCCATAGCATTAGGAACCCTAAAACTACTTTAAAAGCCTGCTTCATTCTTATCTCCCTTACTGCGGATTATTTACTACCGCAATAATTCGCTGAATTTTAACAAAGGTATAATAACAAAACTAGATACCACACAAACTATTTATGCTATTGCCTTAATAATATCAATACAGACTGCTCTGAGTTATTGAAAATCAAGGCTTAAACACAACTGTGCTACCCGCTTTATTAAACGTATCATAGACTTCTCTGCTCGGTGGTTTAGGCATCGTTGCAAGTTTTGCTGCTCGGATTGCTGCATCACAGAGTGCCGCGTCATTAGCTGGGCTATTTTTTGGTGTAATACTCACCAATAACCCATCAGGCGCCAGCTTTAATTGAAGTTCACAAGTACGCCCACGGAAAGTATCTGAATCATAAAATTTACTTTGGATAGCCGCTTTGACTTTACCAGCATAGCTGTCCACATCCGCATTGGAAGCGCCCGATTTTTTACCACCACCTTTTCCAGCTGCGGCTTCACCACCTTGTTTGCTTGGGCCTGATGCCGTTAAATCACCAAGCAAATCATCCACGGAAGCCGCATTTTTAGCCGCTTCAGCTTTGGCTTTCGCCGCTTTTGCTTTCGCTTCTTTATCGGCTTTCTCTTTAGCTTCTTTATCCGCTTTAGCTTTCGCTTCTTTTTCGGCTTTTACCTTAGCTTCTTTATCGGCTTTTTCCTTGGCTTCTTTTTCTGCTTTTTCTTTAGCTTCTTTTTCCGCTTTGGCTTTCGCCGCTTCCGCTTCTTTCTGCGCTTGTGCCTCGGCCTTCGCCTTCTCAGCCGCTTGCTCTTTAATTAGCTTTTCTTTTTCAGCTTTCGCTTTTGCAGCAGCTTCTTCCGCTATTTTTTGCTCTTCCTTCGCTTTTTTAGCAGCGTCTAATGCTTTTTTCTGTTGTTCCTCAGCTTGCTTTTGTTGCTCAGCTGTATCGCGTTCAGTTTTAATACGCTCTTCTTCAAGCTGCTGAAGACGCTTTTGTTCCTTTTCTTGCTGTTCTCTAAGCTCAGCCTCTTGCTTTTGTTCTTGCTCTTTGCGCTCTTTTGCCGCTTGTCTGACGTTATTTTGCTGTCTTTGCATTTCTTCATACTGCTCAACAACCACGCCAGGGTCAACCATCACCGCATCGATGACAGTTCCCTCTTCCCCGCCACCACCAAGTTTGACGACGGAAACTAAAGAGCCTATAACAATCAAACCAATCAATAGGACGTGCAATACGATTGACATCACTAACGAGCGATTTAAGTTATCTTTTTTCTCTTTTGTCTTTCCCACTCTGGTATCCAAAAAAAGAATTGTGACTTATTCAAACGACAATAACCCAGCCTATATAGGCTGAGTCATCAAGCCAACCGATTTTATCCCTGCGCTGTGTAATATATTCAGCGCCTTAATCACTTCTTCATAAGGGACTTCTTTTGCACCACCAATCAAGAAAACTGCTTTTGGATTTTTCTCTAGTTGAGATTTTGCCTCTGCAGCAATTTGCTCTGGTGGCAGCAATTCTAAAACCTCACCATCAAGGCGCATGTTATATTGGCCTACCCCCGACACTTCTAAAATAATCGGTGGGTTATCACTTGATGATACGGTTTGTGTATCTGTTGCATCCGGCAATTCAACTTCCACACTTTGAGAAATAATCGGTGCTGTTGCCATAAATATCAGCAACAGTACCAACAATACGTCCAGTAATGGAACAATGTTGATTTCGGATTTCAGCTCACGTCTGCGACTTGTGCGCGCCATTCGCTTATCTCCCCGTCTTATTTCTTATCAGCAGAGAAGGCTTGACGATGCAAGATGGCTAAAAACTCTTCCATAAAGTTATCGTAGTTTTGCTCTAATTTGCTGACACGTAAGTTCAAACGGTTAAATGCCATAACTGCAGGGATCGCTGCAAACAAACCAATTGCGGTTGCAATCAGCGCTTCAGCAATACCCGGTGCTACCATTTGTAATGTTGCTTGTTTTACTGCTCCCAAGGCAATAAACGCATGCATAATCCCCCAAACAGTACCAAATAAACCAATATATGGGCTAATTGAACCAACAGTTCCTAAAAATGGGATATGTGCTTCAACTGATTCGAGTTCACGATTCATTGAAATGCGCATTGCACGGGAAGCTCCCGTCACTACTGCATCTGGCGCATGAATATTCGCTTGGTGTAAACGAACGAACTCTTTAAAACCAGAATGGAAAATTTGTTCGGCACCACTCAATTCATCACGGCGAGCTTGGCTTTCTTTATATAAGCGCGATAGCTCAATACCTGACCAGAACTTATCTTCAAATGCTTCAGCCTCACGAGTTGCCGCATTTAAAATTTTCGTTCTTTGAATAATGATCGCCCATGATGCGATAGAAAAACCGATCAAAACGAACATAATGAGCTGAACCAAAAGGCTCGCTTTAAGGAATAAATCCAGGATATTCATGTCAGTCACTGTTTAAACTCCGCGACAATAGACTTAGGAAGCGCAATTGGCTTCATTTTTGATGTGTCCACACAAGCAATAAGGGCATTTGCCCCACAAAGCAGGTTACCTTGCGAATCAACTAACCTTTGCTGAAAAGTTAATGAAGCACGTTTCATTTCAATAATTTGTGTTTCAACTTCCAGCAGGTCATCCAGCTTCGCCCCTTTGACAAAATCAATTGTCATGCTTCGCACAACGAAACCAAGGTTCTCAGCAAGCATACTTTGTTGATTGATACCTTTATTTCGCAACATTTCGGTTCTTGCTCGCTCAAAAAAGGCTAAATAGCGTGCATGATAAACAACACCGCCCGCATCTGTATCTTCATAATACACGCGAACAGGCCAGCGAAATAACATAACAATCACTCCGTCTTAGGTTAAATTAATTAACGGTGCCACTATACGCAAGACAGTGCCAGTTTGGAATCACTTTGAAAGTAAAGATATCAAAAATAATTATGGGTCCATTGACCCATAATTAGCAATTAGAATTATCTAAAGACCTGAAAAAGTCCCCAAATAAGAATGATGGCAGCAGGCAATGGATGAAAAATTGCACGAAAGATAACTTTTTTAGGTTTAAAACCCACACCAAAAATCATCGCGGTACACGTTGCCCATATTAACAGCAGCCCTTGCCATATTTGAAATGAACTAGTTTTTGCAGCAAATAGGGTTGGATCCCACATGACTGCACCTGCAGTAACTAAAGCTAAAATAAGGATAAGGGCCCTTATCGGCCCCTTATCCAATAGCTGATAGGTTTTATCCACCAGCATTTTTATTACTCACCATCTTTAGCGGCTTTAGAGTCTTCAGAGTGCTCTAACGCTAATGCTGCGATCACTGCAAAACTACAAGCTAACAGCGTGCCGAGGATCCAGGCGAAATACCACATAGTTATGCTCCTTAATACAGTGAATGCTTGTTGCCTTCGATGAAGTTTTTGTCCAAACGACCGAACATTTTGTAGTAACACCATGCGGTGTATGCCAGTACGATTGGTACAAAGATAATAGCAACCACAGTCATTACTTGCAGTGTGAACAAGCTAGATGTTGCATCCCACATGGTCAAACTTGCGTTTGGCATGATGCTTGAAGGCATGATGAATGGGAACATTGCTACACCACAGGTTAAAATGATACAAGCGATGGTTAATGAAGAACTCACAAACGCCAAACCATTTTTGTCTGCTTTACTAAACAGCATTGTCACTAACGGCAGTGCTACACCCAGAGCAGGCAACGCCCACAGGATTGGGTAAGTATTGAAGTTAGTTAACCAAGCACCAGATTCAACGGCAACAGTTTTGTTTAGTGGGTTAGATACGCTCAATGTATCGATAGTTGAAGTAACAACATAACCATCAATACCCATCACTAACCAAACACCTGCGCCTGCGAAAGCAACTAAAGTGACTAATGCACAGATATAAGTTGCTTTACGAACACGTAAGTACAGTTCACCAGTGGTACGCATTTGCAAATAAGTTGCACCTTGCGTCACAATCATCATTAAGCTGACAACACCCGCTAACAGACCATATGGGTTCAGTAGACCAAACAGGTTACCAGTATACGTCAGGTACTGCTGGTTATCGATTTGCAGTGGAACACCCAACAACAGGTTACCAAACGCAACACCGATTACTAATGGCGGAACGAAACCACCGATAAACAGACCCCAGTCCCACATGTTACGCCATTTTGGGTTCTCCAGTTTTGAACGGTAGTCGAAACCAACCGGACGGAAGAACAATGCAGCTAATACCAAAATCATAGCGACATAGAAACCAGAGAATGCCGCAGCATAAACTTGTGGCCATGCAGCAAACATTGCACCACCCGCAGTGATTAACCAAACTTGGTTACCATCCCAGTGCGGTGCAACAGCATTAATCATGATACGGCGTTCAGTATCTGTTTTACCTAAAATAGGTAATAAGAAGCCAACGCCCATGTCAAAGCCATCTGTGACAGCAAACCCAATCAGTAATACACCGATAAGGATCCACCACACAAATCGAAGAACTTCATAATCAAACATAAGTGGACTCCTATTTACTGAACGTCGTGTGCAGAAGTGTTTTTCTGTTCAAAGTGATAACGACCGGTTTTCAGGCTACTTGGCCCTTTACGAGCGAATTTGAACATTAAGAACATTTCAGCAATTAAGAACAGTGTGTACAGACCACAGATCAATACCATAGAGAAGATCAGGTCATGAGTCGTCAAGTTGGAGTGTGCAACCGAAACAGGTAACACTTCACCAATTGCCCATGGCTGGCGACCATACTCTGCAACGAACCAACCTGACTCAATTGCAATCCATGGTAGTGGAATGCCGAGTAGTGCAATACGCAGCAACAGTTTATTTTGACCAATACGGTTACGAACTACTGACAGGAATGCCCAGCCAATAATTAACAGTAACAGGAAGCCAACACCAACCATGATACGGAATGCCCAGAACAGAGGCCCAACGTTAGGAATACTATCTTTCACTGCTTTTTGGATTTGAGCTTCAGTTGCATCAACAACATTTGGTGCATATTGTTTTAACAGAAGACCATACCCAAGATCTTTTTTGCTTGCTTCAAATGCTGCACGCAATTCAGGATCTTTGTTACCAGCAAGAAGTTCTTGTAACTGACCGTACGCAATCATACCGTTACGAATGCGAACTTCATGTTGTTTCATTAGGTCTTTCAGGCCTAAAACAGGAGTGTCAACCGAGCGGGTTGCAATAATACCCATCGCCCAAGGAATCGAGATCGCAAATTTATTTTCTTGTTTCTCGGTATCTGGCCAAGCGATTAAGTTAAACGCGGCAGGAGGAGCATGAGTTTCCCACTCAGCTTCAACCGCTGCAAGTTTCGTTTTTTGCACGTCACCCATTTCGTAACCTGATTCATCACCAAGAACGATAACAGATAGAACCGCTGCAATACCAAAACTTGCTGCAATTGCAAAAGAACGCTTAGCAAAAGCAACATCACGACCTTTAAGCAGGTAGTAAGAGCTAATACCTAAGATAAACATTGCACCGGTACAATAACCCGCAGCAACTGTGTGGACGAACTTAACTTGTGCAACTGGGTTCAAGACTAGCTCAGAGAAGCTAACCATTTCCATACGCATAGTTTCAAAGTTGAAATCAGCAGCGATTGGGTTTTGCATCCAGCCGTTCGCAACCAAAATCCACAGAGCAGAGAAGTTAGAACCTAAAGCAACTAACCATGTTACAGCAAGGTGTTGTTTTTTGCTTAAACGATCCCAACCAAAGAAGAATAAACCAACAAAGGTAGATTCTAAGAAGAACGCCATCAAACCTTCGATTGCAAGAGGTGCACCGAAGATATCTCCAACGTAGTGAGCGTAGTAAGACCAGTTAGTACCGAATTGGAACTCCATGGTCAAACCCGTTGCAACACCCAGAGCAAAGTTAATACCGAATAACTTACCCCAGAACTTAGTCATATCTTTATAAATTTGCTTGCCTGACAGTACATATACCGTTTCCATGATCGCAAGCAAAAACGCCATACCTAGCGTTAATGGTACGAACAGGAAGTGATACATCGCAGTTAAGGCAAACTGTAATCGTGACAGTTCGACAATATCAAACATCTTGACTCCTTGCTCCTAGCAGGAAGACACCGACTTGCGGCAACCCAGCTTCCAGTTTTTAATACTTAGAAAGCCTCTTAACTACCAGCAAAAAATGCCTCAAAACAACAAATAATTAACAAAATTAAAAGAACGAACGTTACTATAATAATAGTACGCCTATCTTCACACACAATAAACTTCTTTTACGTGACTCAGATTTGAATTCTGAATTTACATCAATAATTATACCCTTTAATAGAAAACCGAGTATTTGATCGAGCACCAATTTAAGCAATTTAAACAAATAAAGCCAGAGGCAATGAATTGATTTACGTCAATTTTTTTCCTGTTGTTAATTGCTATACCTGCCAGTCAATTAATAGTTATTCACTTGTTAAAATGCTGTTATTGATAATGACATAAATGTTCTTAATTTTTCCAAAGATTAACAAAAAATATAATCTGTGAATTAAAGCCTCGAAAAAAGAATATTTAATTTGTAATAGTATCTTATTTTAAACTTATTATGAATTTTATTAATATAGGCATATTTCTCTACTAAACGGTTATATTGGCTTAATTGAATTACCGTCAATATTATAAAATTGATATGCCGCAATTTCGCTATTTTTTGCATAAAATGCTATCCCCCCCTCTTTTGTTCAGCCAATTGCCATTTCATTATCAATTTTCTTTCATATAAGCCTATAGTTCGCAATTTTAAGTATAGACATACTTTTCAGAAAACCGCATAACCATACAAAAATTGTTTGAAACATTTTCACAAGGCATAAAAAAACCCGCGCTCACATGAGCACGGGCTTTCGTCTCTTACTCTTGCTAGTTACCTAGCGAATCACTTATTTGTTCAACAGTGATTTTACTGCATCGCCGATGTCTGCAAGACTACGAACGGTTTTCACACCAGCCGCTTCTAATGCAGCAAATTTCTCATCAGCAGTTCCTTTACCGCCTGCGATGATTGCACCTGCGTGGCCCATACGTTTGCCTTTTGGTGCAGTTACACCTGCGATGTAACCGACAACAGGTTTAGTGACGTGCTCTTTAATATAAGCCGCTGCTTCTTCCTCTGCGTTACCACCGATTTCACCGATCATGACGATAGCTTCAGTTTGTGGATCCGCTTGGAATAATTTTAGGATATCAATAAAGTTTGAACCGGGGATTGGGTCACCACCGATACCAACACACGTTGATTGGCCTAAACCTGCATCAGTGGTTTGTTTAACCGCTTCATAAGTCAACGTACCTGAACGTGAAACGATACCCACTTTACCCGGCATATGGATATGACCAGGTTGGATACCAATCTTACATTCACCCGGAGTGATAACACCAGGGCAGTTAGGGCCAATCATACGAACGCCTGCTTCGTCTAATTTCACTTTCACTGTCAGCATATCCAACGTTGGGATACCTTCAGTGATGGTGATAATCAGTTTAATGCCAGCATCGATAGCTTCTAAGATAGAATCTTTACAAAATGGTGCTGGAACATAGATAACAGAAGCGGTTGCACCCGTAGCTTCTACAGCTTCACGAACGGTGTTAAATACAGGTAAACCTAAGTGTACAGTGCCACCTTTACCTGGAGTCACACCACCCACCATTTGCGTGCCATAAGCAATCGCTTGTTCTGAGTGGAATGTACCTTGGCCACCTGTGAAACCTTGGCAAATTACTTTGGTGTTTTTATCGATTAAAATAGACATTATTTAGCCTCCGCTGCTGCTACTGCTTTCTTAGCTGCATCTGTCAGGCTGTTCGCAGCTATAATATTCAAGCCGCTGTCTGCCAGTTTTTTAGCACCTAACTCTGCATTGTTACCTTCTAAACGCACAACTACTGGTACATTTACGCCAACTTCTTCAACTGCACCAATGATGCCGTCTGCAATCAGGTCGCAGCGAACGATACCACCAAAGATGTTAACAAAAACTGCTTTCACGTTTTCATCAGAAAGAATGATTTTAAATGCTTCAGTTACACGCTCTTTTGTCGCGCCGCCGCCAACATCTAAGAAGTTAGCTGGTGCACCACCGTGCAGCTTAACGATATCCATGGTACCCATTGCAAGGCCCGCACCGTTAACCATACAGCCGATATTGCCATCTAACGCAACGTAGTTCAGTTCCCACTGAGCGGCTTGTGCTTCACGTGCATCTTCTTGTGATTCATCACGCAGTTCACGAATTTCTGGTTGGCGATATAACGCGTTGCTATCGATACCTAATTTACCATCTAAACAAACTAAATCACCCGCAGTACTAATAACCAGTGGATTGATTTCAGCTAATGCTAAATCGCGTTCTAGGAATAACGTTGCCAGACCAATGAAAATTTTCGCGAATTGGCTAACTTGTTTACCGGTTAAGCCTAATTTGAATGCTAATTCACGGCCTTGGAAAGGCATTGGGCCAGTCAGTGGGTCGATAATCGCTTTATGAATTAACTCTGGAGTCTCTTCTGCTACTTTCTCGATTTCCACGCCACCTTCGGTAGATGCCATGAATACAACGCGACGAGTGCTACGGTCTACAACCGCACCTAAATAGAGTTCTTTAGCAATATCAGTTGCCGTTTCAACCAGAATTTGGTTAACAGGCTGGCCGTTTGCATCAGTTTGATAGGTAACTAAGTTTTTACCTAACCAGTGTTCTGCAAATGCTTTCACTTCATTGATATCACTAGTGACTTTTACGCCGCCAGCTTTACCACGTCCACCTGCGTGAACTTGGCATTTAATTACCCATGGGCCGTCACCAATTTTTTTAGCAGCATCGACGGTTTCAGCGACTGATGAACAGGCATAACCTGTCGGTGCAGGCATCCCATAACGTGCAAACAACTGTTTTGCCTGGTACTCGTGTAAATTCATGATGTTCTATCCATAATTGAGTCTGAAGAGGCGTTTATTCGCCTCCTGCAATTGTTACTGATTTAGCAACCCGCGAACGGGCTGCATCGGTTACTTCAGACCGGACAAGTTGTACCCTGCCCTGTTATGTTGCTATACGTCCAGCAGTAAACGAGTTGGATCTTCCAGCATATCTTTGATAGCGACTAAGAAGCCAACTGACTCACTACCATCGATTAAACGGTGGTCGTAAGACAGTGCTAAATACATCATAGGAAGAATCTCTACCTTACCATTTACAGCCATAGGGCGGTCTTTAATCGCATGCATGCCTAAAATCGCGCTCTGTGGTGGGTTAATGATAGGTGTAGACATCAGAGAACCGAATACGCCACCGTTAGTGATAGTGAAGTTACCGCCACTTAAGTCTTCAACAGTTAATTTACCATCACGACCTTTGACAGCCAGTTCTTTAATTTTCTTCTCGATATCAGCCATGCTCATTGCATCGACATCACGTAGAACAGGTGTTACCAGACCACGTGGTGTTGAAACTGCAATACTAATATCGAAATAGTTATGGTAAACCACATCATCGCCATCGATAGAAGCATTCACTTCTGGGTAGCGTTTCAGTGCTTCAACAGCAGCTTTCACATAGAAAGACATAAAGCCTAAACGAACACCATGACGTTTTTCGAATACTTCGCCATATTGTTTACGTAAGTCTTTGATTGGTTGCATATTGACTTCGTTAAACGTCGTCAACATTGCAGTAGTGTTTTTCGCTTCTAACAGACGCTCTGCGATACGTTTACGTAAACGCGTCATTGGAACACGTTTTTCGCTACGATGCGCTAAAGGCGCTTGTGGCGCTTCTGGTGCTTTCGCCGCAGGTGCCGCAGATTTATTTGCCGCTAAATGTTTTTCAACATCTTCGCGAGTTAAGCGTCCACCAACACCAGTCCCTTTGATATCCGCAGGGTTTAAATCGTGCTCTGCAATTAGACGACGAATAGCTGGAGTCAGCGCATCGTTGCTTTCTGTTTCTAGACTTGCTGTTTGACGTTGTGCAGGTGTTGATTCTTGTGCTTCTTTCACTTCAGCTGGGATACCAGTGCTATCGCCTAAACGAATGCGCCCCAGTAATTGCTTAGATAATACCGTTGCACCTTCATCTTCAACGATAGCTTCTAATACACCCGCTTCGCTTGCAGGAACTTCTAATACGACTTTATCTGTTTCGATCTCAACCAGTACTTCATCACGCTGAACACTGTCACCTGGTTTTTTATGCCATGTGGCAACCGTAGCATCTGCAACGGACTCAGGAAGATCGGGAACAAGAATTTCTACGCTACTCATTTTCTATCCTTTAATTATTCAATGTTCAAAGCGTCATTAACCAGGGCTTTTTGTTGTTCCTGGTGTACGGACGTATAGCCAACTGCTGGAGATGAAGAAGCAGCTCGACCTGCATAACGTAAAGTTGCCCCTGCTGGGATAGCTTCACGGAAGTTATGTTGACTGCAATACCAAGCACCTTGGTTTAATGGCTCTTCTTGACACCATACAAAGTCTTTTACATCAGTAAATTGCGCCAACGCTTTTTGGATATCTTCGTGTGGGAACGGATATAGCTGTTCGATACGCACGATAGCAACGTCAGTTTGTTCATTTTTACGACGTTGTTCTAACAGATCGTAATAGACTTTCCCTGAACACATAACGACGCGTTTCACACTTTTCGGATTGATTTCATCGATTTCACCGATAACTGGCTCAAATGTACCATTTGCCAATTCTTCCATGCTAGAGACCGCTAATGGGTGACGTAGCAGAGATTTTGGTGACATCACAATCAGAGGACGGCGCATGCCACGTAGGGCTTGGCGACGTAACATGTGGTAAACCTGAGCAGGTGTTGACGGCACACACACTTGCATGTTTTGGTCAGCACACAGTTGCAAGTAGCGCTCTAAACGTGCAGATGAGTGCTCTGGACCCTGACCTTCATAACCATGAGGCAGTAACATGACCAGACCGCACATACGACCCCATTTTTGCTCACCAGAGCTAATGAATTGGTCGATAACCACTTGAGCACAGTTAGCGAAGTCACCAAATTGCGCTTCCCAGATAGTCAATGCACGAGGTTCTGTGGTTGCATAACCATATTCGAATGCTAATACGGCATTTTCGGTCAGAACAGAGTCCCAAACATTAAACACACCTTGGCCGTTATGAATATTTTGCAGTGGAACATAAACCGAACCATTCGTTTGATTGTGGACCACTGCATGACGATGGAAGAATGTACCACGGCCCGCATCTTCACCCGATAAACGAACAGGAATACCTTCGTCAACCAATGTTGCGTACGCTAAAGTTTCAGCTGCACCCCAGTCGAGAAGTTTTTCACCTTTCGCCATTTCGGCACGGTCAGCATAGATTTTCTCAACACGAGATTGTGCAACCACGCCTTCTGGAATCGTACTGACTTTAGTTGCCAGTTCAGTTAAGCGTTTAATATCAACGGTTGATTTATATGATGCATCCCATTCATGGTTTAAATATGGAGCCCATGTGTATGAGTTCAGCCCCATTTCACGGTACTCTTCAACCACACAGTTACCTGCATCTAGCGCATCGCGATACAGATTGACCATTTCAGTGACATCATTGGCACTTAACACATTTTCTGCAATTAAACGGTCTGCATAAATTTTACGTGGTGTTGGGTGCTGCTTGATTTTTTGATACATCACTGGCTGAGTTGCACTTGGCTCATCCGCTTCGTTATGACCATGACGGCGATAACATACTAAATCAATCATCACGTCGCGTTTGAACGTGTTACGGAAATCCAGTGCCAAACGTGTCACAAAAGAAACCGCTTCAGGGTCATCGGCATTCACGTGGAAAATTGGTGCCTGTACCATCTTCACGATATCAGTACAGTATTCTGTAGAACGGGTGTCTTTCGGGTTAGAAGTGGTAAAACCAATTTGGTTATTAATCACGATACGCATTGTACCGCCAACTTCGTAACCACGAGCTTGAGACATGTTCAGTGTTTCTTGTACAACACCTTGACCTGTGACTGCGGAGTCACCGTGAATAGTAATTGGCAGAACCATGTTACTGCGGCCTTCGTCCAGACGGTCACGACGAGCACGTACTGAACCAATAACCACAGGGCTAACAATCTCAAGGTGAGATGGGTTAAATGCTAATGCCAAGTGAACACGAGAACCTGCGGTTTCAAAGTCAGAAGAGAAACCTTGGTGATATTTAACGTCACCCGCACTAGAGTGGTCTTTATGTTTGCCCGCGAATTCATCAAACAGTTCGCCAGGTTTTTTACCTAAGATATTCACTAGAACGTTTAAACGCCCACGGTGAGCCATACCCAAAACAACTTCACGGGTATCTTGCTTGCCTGCGTGGTGGATTAAATCTTTCAGCATTGGGATCAGTGAGTCACCACCTTCCAATGAGAATCGCTTGGCGCCTGGGAATTTAGCCCCAATGTAACGCTCAAGCCCTTCAGCCGCCGTTAATTCAGCTAAGAAGCGTTTTTTATCTTCTGCAGAGAAAACCTTAGAAACGTCAACAGACTCAAGACGCTGTTGGATCCAACGTTTTTCTTCTGTATTCGTGATATGCATATATTCAGCACCAATAGAACCGCAATAAATACGTTTCAAGTGCTCATATAGCTCACTAAGCTTCATGGTTTCTTTGCCAATAGCAAATGAACCCACGTTGAAGGTTTCGTTGAAGTCTTCTTTCGTCAGGTTGTGGAATGCTGGGTCTAAATCTGGAACAGATTCACGTTTCCAAAGACCTAACGGGTCAAGATTCGCATTTTGGTGCCCGCGGAAGCGGAACGCATTGATTAATTGCAAAACTTTAACTTGTTTTGCGTCGATAGCTGGATCGCTAACAGAGGTGTGATAACGTGTAGAGTCTTTTGCTAAGCGACGGAAGTAATCGCGCGCTTGGGAGTGGAATTGTTCACCGCTAGTGCCTAATGCTGCACCAGGGAGTTGCTCAAAAATTGCTTTCCACTCGGCATCGACAGAGTTAGGGTCAGTCAGATAATCTTCATAGAGCTGTTCTATATAAGTCTGGTTCGCGCCTGCCAGAAAGCTTGAATCCAGCCAGTCCTTCATTACGCCGTTCTGCATTGTGATCCCTTAAGCTTTTAAAGCTTTAGTTTTCGCCGTGGTTAACTAATCGCCGCATTTAAGCGACCTCGATAAAGGTTCTCTTGGACGTGCTTTATGCATGTTCTCTCTTTGGGAGGCCCTTTATCAATAAGGGTTTCCCTTTTAAGGAACCTTTAAAAACTGGCTGCGGTTTTTAAAGGCCCCTATGCTTGGGCTGTCGTCTTCATCTTTTGCAGTTGGCTATTTTTTCTACTTTTTACTGTTACTTTCTTTGCTTTCACTTTTTTACGCTTTTGTAATGACAACGTTTTAATAAATACTACTTTTTATGGGTGACAATGTTACTTTCTGATGCTCATTGTTGGTATTTCGTTTTCGCGCTTTTGTGAGCTTCCGCGCATTAAAATCATGTCATTGTTTTTACTTTACGCGTTTCTTTTAACTTATGTTTTTATTTTGTGCTATTTCCATTTTAACCCACAGCACCTGAGCACTGCGGGTTAAATATTCATCATTAAGCGCTATGTTTTAGTAACATAGATTTAATATGACCGATAGCTTTCGTTGGATTTAGTCCTTTAGGGCATACATTGACACAATTCATAATGCTATGACAGCGGAAGACACTAAAAGCGTCGTTCAGATCATCTAATCGTGAATCGGTTTCAGTATCACGGCTATCAATTAAGAAGCGATACGCTGCCAACAAGCCTGCAGGCCCGATAAACTTGTCCGGATTCCACCAGAAAGATGGGCAAGAAGTCGAACAACATGCACACAAAATACACTCATATAAACCATCGAGTTTTTCACGTTGTGCAGGAGTTTGTAAATTCTCACGCGCCGGTGGATTCTTGTTATCATTAATAAGATATGGACGAATTTTTTCGTATTGGGTATAGAATTGTGTCATGTCGATAATCAGGTCACGCACAACAGGCAGACCCGGCAATGGACGAATGACAATTTTCTTTCCACCACGGATTAAAGCAGATAATGGCGTAATACATGCCAACCCGTTTTTACCGTTCATGTTCAGACCATCAGAACCGCACACCCCTTCACGACAAGAACGACGGAAGGATAATGTTGGATCTTGCTCTTTGATTTGGATTAACGCATCCAGCAACATCATGTCACGCCCTTCAGGAACTTCTAGCGTGTAATCTTGCATACGTGGTGCGTTGTCCACATCAGGATTGTAGCGATAAATCGAAAATTGTAATTTCATAGTTTATTTCTCCGCAACTGGATTAACACCACGCATTAGTAGGTACGAATTTTCGGTGGGAAGGCTTCACGCAGTTTTGGCTGCATGTTGACTTCACGACGCGTCATCGTTTCAGATTGCGGTAAATATAATGAGTGACATAACCAATTCGCATCATCTCGCTCTGGGTAGTCAAAGCGGCTATGCGCACCACGACTTTCTGTACGGAAGTTTGCAGCTTGTGCAGTTGCATAAGCCGTTTCCATCAGGTTATCCAGTTCTAAACATTCGATACGCTGAGTATTAAACTCAGTCGAGGTATCATCAAGACGCGCATTTTGCAAGCGTTCACGAATCACTTTCAGCTCTTCTAAACCTTTCGCCATCGCATCACCTTCACGGAATACCGAGAAGTTGTGCTGCATACAGGTTTGCAGTGCCTTACGGATTTCAGTTGGGTCTTCGCCAGTACGCGCCCCTTCCCAACGGTTAAAGCGAGTCATCGCTGCATCGATATCAGATTCAGAGGCATCACGCATTGAACCTTGTTCCATGATGGACTCTTTCAAATGCAGACCCGCTGAACGACCAAATACGACTAAGTCGAGGAGTGAGTTACCGCCTAAACGGTTAGCGCCGTGTACAGATACACAGGCAATCTCACCCACAGCAAACAGACCCGGAATAACTTCATCTTCGCCTTTTTCGTTATAACGAATAGCTTGACCAGTGACTTTAGTCGGAATACCGCCCATCATGTAGTGACAAGTAGGAATAACTGGAATTGGCTCTTTGATTGGATCAACGTGAGCAAAAGTGCGAGATAATTCAAGAATACCTGGTAAACGTGATTCCAGAACTTCTTTTCCTAAGTGATCCAGTTTCAGTTTGGCATGTGGGCCCCATGGACCATCGCAACCACGACCTTCACGAATTTCAATCATGATAGAACGCGCGACAACATCACGACCTGCAAGGTCTTTCGCATTCGGCGCATAACGTTCCATAAAGCGCTCGCCATCTTTATTCAGCAAGTAACCGCCTTCACCACGGCAACCTTCAGTGACGAGAACACCCGCACCTGCGATACCTGTTGGGTGGAATTGCCACATTTCCATATCTTGTAGTGGAACACCTGCACGAGCAGCCATCCCTACACCATCACCCGTATTGATGTGTGCGTTAGTGGTTGATTGGTAAATACGACCCGCACCACCTGTTGCTAAAATAGTGGCTTTCGCTTTGAAATAAACCAGTTCACCTGTTTCCATACAAATCGCAGTACAACCTACAACATCGCCATCTTGGTTTTTAACTAAATCAAGGGCATACCATTCAGAAAAAATGGTTGTGTGGTTTTTTAAGTTCTGCTGATACAACGTATGCAACAGTGCGTGGCCAGTACGGTCTGCCGCAGCAGCAGTACGTGCAGCTTGCTCACCACCGAAGTTTTTAGACTGGCCACCAAATGGACGTTGATAAATACTTCCGTCATCAAGGCGAGAGAATGGCAACCCCATATGCTCTAATTCGAGGATAGCTTCTGGCCCTGTTTTACACATATATTCAATAGCATCTTGGTCACCGATGTAGTCGGAACCTTTCACGGTATCGTACATGTGCCATTCCCAGTTATCAGGGTGAGTATTACCTAAAGCAACAGTAATACCGCCTTGTGCTGATACAGTATGAGAACGGGTTGGGAAGACTTTTGACAGAAGCGCGCAAGATAGGCCCATCTGTGAAATTTGTAATGCGGCACGCATACCTGCGCCACCCGCACCGATAACGATAGCGTCAAACTCTCTGATTGGCAGATTCATTTATGCACCCCACACAACAATTGTTCCGTAAATTAAATAAGCCAACAGACCTACAACGATAGCCAGCTGCAATACTAAACGAATTGCTAAAGGTTTAACGTAGTCAGTCAGCACTTGCCACATGCCAATCCACGCATGGACAAGAATCGAGAACAAGGTGAGGATTGTGAATACTTTCGTCACAGAAGAGGCGAAAAAGCCACGCCAGACTTCATAGGTAATGTCGTTAATAGCAACAAAACCAACAATGTAGAGCACGTAGAGTGCGATAACAATCGCAGAACCACGGATTAATAGCCAGTCCTGGATACCAGTACGGCCTAAAGCTGAAGCATTACTTACCATACTAAAATCCCCGCCAGAATTGCTAAAATCACGGTAATGACAAATGTAATTTTTGCAGATGAGTTACCAGCAGCAAGCGTTTCATCAACACAACCGAAATCCATTAGCATATGACGAATACCACCACAGATGTGGTAAGCCAAAGCAGTCAAGATGCCCCAAAGAATGAACTTAGCAAAAAAGCCAGTCATTATTTCAGACGCGTATTGAAAACCTTCTGGAGAGGAGAGAGATGTCCCTAACAACCAAAGCAGAATACCAACTGCGATGAGAGTAATGACGCCAGAGACACGGTGCAAGATCGAAGATATTGCAGTGATCGGGAAGTGAATCGTCTGCAAATCAAGGTTGACAGGTCTTTGTTTTTTCACAATTTTGCCCACACAGCTCTTTATTATTTTCCATCCTCCGGACCTGGGGTGGAAATCAGACAGCGACAGGGGTACAAAATGCAACTTAACACAAACTCTAATCCATCATGTTTAAATAAAGTTGCATACTGATCACGCTGGGAACTCCTACTACAGGGTAATCCGGAGACCTGCCGCTAGTATAAAGTCTTCACAATGCCATTACAATTCCCACACAAAATGTTTGGAGACATTTAGCCCGAACAGTGAGAAGGATCACGATTTAAACATTTTGTATAAATGTGCTTATCTTATTTGACAATGATTCAACATTTATCTTACATATAGGTCTGGCAGAATTATCTTAACGGTGCTGTTTACCCTTCATCGGAAAAGAAAAAACGTGAATGTTGCAATGTTAAATACTCTTCAATTTGAACTATGATGGGTATTAATAACAAAAGTTATGAAAGTTGTTCCTCTTACCACAAATAATGATATTGTAGGGAAAACAACAAAAAGAACATAACATCTACACACTCATAAACAACCTAATTACATTGTCGTCGGTCTCAGATTTCAGGTTTTATGTGATAGCGAGCTGATTTCCAAAGCATACCGGTAGAACAATGCACGAAGACACAGTATAACGCTGAGCTTCTGGGTTGTTGGGTGTCGATTATCAAGCGCTAAGGAGACCGTAATGGCTGATAACAAAGCTAAGCTAACGACTGGTAGTAAGGGTGATATTGACCTAGATATTTTAAGCCCAACGATTGGTCAAGACGTTATCGATGTCCGAACTTTAGGTTCTAAAGGGTTCTTTACCTACGACCCTGGTTTTACTTCTACTGCATCCTGTGAATCAAAAATCACCTATATCGATGGTGATCAAGGCATTCTGTTGCACCGTGGTTTCCCTATCGATCAACTCGCCACTGAAGCCTCTTATCTCGAAGTTTGTTATATCCTGCTATACGGTGAAGCACCGACTCAAGAACAATATGACGTATTTAAAAATACGGTGACTCGCCATACCATGATCCATGAGCAAATTACACGCATGCTTAATGGTTTCCGCCGTGACTCACACCCAATGGCAGTTTTATGTGGTGTTACGGGGGCATTAGCCGCGTTCTATCACGATGCGCTGGATGTTAACAACCCACGTCACCGTGAAATTACGGCTTATCGCCTGCTGTCAAAAATGCCAACAGTTGCAGCGATGTGTTACAAATATTCAATTGGCCAACCTTTTGTTTATCCACGTAATGATCTGTCATACGCGGGTAATTTCTTGCACATGATGTTCTCTACACCTTGTGAAGAATACACGGTTAATCCTGTTTTAGAGCGCGCAATGGATCGTATTTTGATTCTGCACGCTGACCACGAGCAAAACGCTTCAACATCGACAGTTCGTACTGCGGGTTCATCTGGTGCAAACCCATTTGCTTGTATCGCAGCGGGTATTGCTTCACTGTGGGGGCCTGCTCACGGTGGTGCTAACGAAGCTTGCTTGCGTATGTTGGAAGAAATCCAAACCGTTGAGCACATCCCTGCGTTTATTGAGCGTGCTAAAGACAAAAATGACTCTTTCCGCTTAATGGGCTTCGGTCACCGTGTTTATAAAAACCATGACCCACGTGCAACAGTAATGCGTGAAACTTGCCATGAAGTTCTAAACGAACTTGGCCTGAATGACAGTTTGCTGGAAGTCGCAATGGAGCTGGAACGTATCGCATTGAACGACCCGTACTTCATTGAGAAAAAACTGTACCCGAACGTTGACTTCTATTCAGGTATCATCTTGAAAGCAATGGGTATTCCTTCTTCAATGTTTACTGTTATTTTTGCCATTGCACGTACTATTGGCTGGATTGCACATTGGAATGAAATGCACGATGACGGCCTGAAAATTGCCCGTCCTCGTCAGCTGTACACGGGTTATGACAAACGTGAATTCAACTCAGAATTAACAAAAAAATAATATTTAGTTAAATCTAAAACCCTACAAGTCTTAAAGCCTCGAAAAATCGAGGCTTTTTTCGTTCTTTCACGCCGTATTACTGTTGGTATTCCCTCGGTGTGACCCCGCTCATTTTGCGGAAAAAACTAATAAATGCGCTATCGCTGGTTAGACCAAGTTCTTGAGTAATATAGTGATAGGGTTTTTCTTGTGCGAGTAATTCAATCGCTTTAATGTAACGCCATTGTTGACGCCATGCTTGATAATTCATTCCTGTTTCTTTAAAAAAAATCCGGGTAATCGTCTTCTCACTCGCACCAACCGTTTGTGCTAATTGGTTTAAATTTGGAGGTAATTGTTCGATATTAACCCCTTTAAAACGCCTATCTTGCGGTAATGGTAGCAGTGTTGGCTCTAAAGTTGCACTTTGTAACTCATCGATAAATACGGGCAATAAATTAGCCAAATGCCCTTGTTGCCAATCACTATCAAATGGTGCAATCGCAATGCGTTCAAGCACTTCTCTCAATAACGATGAAATACTTAATATCACCACCTCATTCCCTATTCTGTCAGCGTATTCTTGCGCTAAATAAACCGAACGGTAGCCCACTGATGCTCGCATTTGAGCTCGATGAAGAACAAATGGTGGGATCCAAGCCACTCTACCCGGAGGAAGTAAAGACAGACGGTTTTTCAGTGAAATTCGTATACATCCTTGTTGTGTAAACAAAAGCTGTCCCATTTCATGTTTATGAAAGCCAGAGTCATGCTGCCCCATTTTTGCTGCAATTCCCAATACTGGCGCGGGATACCAGTGAGTTTGAAATTCATCTGTTTGATTTAGCCAAGCCATAATGTCTCTTTTTTGATATTTATAGTCTTTATTATTGTAATAAGACAATAAAAATAACACTAAACTGCCTGCCATTGAATCGTTGTATCTAATTAGACCCTTTATTTTTAGTAGATTGGCAGGAAAAAAAGTATGAAACACCCTCTTTCATTATGGCTTGCTGTTGCCTTGATGATGTTTCCACAAATTGTGGAAACCATATACAGCCCCGCACTCACTGATATCGCCAGTGCCTTCTCAGTAAATGCGGAGAAAGCTTCACAAACGCTGTCGCTTTATTTCTTTGCTTTTGCATTAGGCGTGGTGTTTTGGGGCCGCATGTGTGACACCTTAGGGCGCCGCCCGACGATTCTGGCGGGTTTATTGATATATGGTATTGCGTCTATTGGCGCGTTATTTGTCACACATTTTTATTTATTATTACTAATGAGAATGTTGTCAGCCTTTGGCGCTGCCGTAGGTTCAATTGGTACACAAACCGCCATGCGCGATAGCTACCAAGGCCATGAATTAGCCAAAGTTTTTTCTATTATGGGCGTTGCTTTGGCTGTCAGCCCCGCTTTAGGGATGTTATTTGGTGCTGGACTCGTTAATTTTGGTGGTTATCAAACCGTTTTTATCGGCTTAGCGATTTTAGCTGTGGTGCTTTTTCTCTGGTCAATCTGTCGTTTACCCGAGACCAAGCCTAAAACCGTGACTCATATCTCATTTATTAAGACATTTTTACGGATGATCGCAGATAAAGAAATTGTTAGAAATGTGATCTTGATAGCATTTTTCAACATTAATTTATTTAGCTATTATCAGCTGGCACCATTCAGTTTTGAACAATTAATGCTCACTCAACAACAGTTTGGATTTACTGGGATTTTATTAGCACTTGGAGTCGGTTTAGGTTCGATATCAAATCGCTATTTATTGGCTAAAAAACACACATCTGAACAACTTGTTAAGCTTGCCAGCCTCATTTCATTGGTGAGTGGTTGTTTAGTTTTTGTGCTAATGGATTCAATTTGGTTTGTTTTACCCGTTATTGGCATTGTTATTGGTTATGGAATTGCGATCCCGAACATACTTGCCCATGCATTAAACCGTTATGGTGAGCAAAAAGGCACTGCCGGCGCCATTTTAGGGTTATTTTACTACATCGGGCTCGCCATTGGTTTGATGGTTGCAGGTTGGAGCCAGCACTTAGGTTTAGTGTTAACTATTTCAAGTGCAGTATTGGTTTTCGCATCGTTAAAATACCGAACCCAATAGCTATTTTTATTTTTATTTTTATTTTTATTTTCAATAGATTATCAATCTTCTAAGTATTTCGAATCACCGCTAGGCGGCAAAAGAGTGAAGCCCTAGGAGCATATATAAGTATGTGACTAGGGTTCGTGAATGCAGCCAACAACGCTTTGATGTAAAAGGCGGCAAAAATTTAATTCTCTAAATAGTTCGAGTTGTGGCTAGGCGGCGAATAAGGGTATCTTGGGGAGCATACAAAAGTATGTGACCCAAGTAGCCGAGTGAAGCCAACACAGCCACAGTTCGAAATATGACGAGAATTTAGGCAGGGTTATCGATATCGATAAACTCCGCATCTAACCCATGTTCATCTACAAGCCACTTAGTCAGCGCTTTAATCCCATAACGTTCCGTTGCATGATGCCCTGCACTGTAGAAATGGATCCCCATTTCCCTTGCTATATGAATGGTTTGTTCCGAAACTTCCCCCGTTACAAAGGCATCTACACCAAATTCAGCCGCTTGTAGGATAAAGCCTTGCCCTCCCCCTGTACACCATGCGATTTGACGAATTTCTTCTTTTGCATTATCACCACAATGTAGGACTTTACGACCAAGGCGAGTTTCTAAACGAGACGTTAACTCTGAAGGAGTAATCGGTTGATCAAAAAAACCAAATGGCATTAATGGGTCGATTTGGCCATTTACCTGCACCCCCATAATATAAGCAAGTTGTGTATTATTGCCTAATTGATGGTGTGCATCTAATGGGAGATGATAACCATACAGGTTGATATCATTCGCTAATAATGTTTTTAAGCGATTTTTCTTCATCCCTTTGATAATGGCGGGCTCATTTTTCCAAAAATAGCCATGATGAACAATAATGGCATCGGCTTTCTTTTCAACGGCAACATCCAATAATGCTTGGCAAGCTGTCACACCAGTGATGATTTTATGTACATGTGGTCGCCCTTCAACTTGCAATCCATTCGGTGCAAAATCTTGGAACTCACTAACTTTCAATTCGTCATTAATGATTTCTTCTAATCTTAAGTTATGCATTATGTTGTCCTTTTTACTGCACAGCTAAACGGTTTATCCACCAGTTTGAACGTAATTGACTGATAATCAATAAGCATAAACGGAAACATGATTTTTTTCTGTGTTATTTGAAGTATATAGAATAAAAATAGGCGGGATTAAAAACAAAACCCCCACAATTCAATATTGCAGGGGTTACTACTCACCATTAAGCACTAAATTAGCGATGGCTTTCTAAGGTTGTTTCTGAACGTTCTAGCCAAACAGGTTTATCACTGGTTTTCGCCCAAACCTTATGTAAATGACTATAAAACTTTGCTCTTTTTGGATAAAAAACCATAACCGGAAACGCAATAATGCCAGCTGTTACAGCAGCAGTGCGGCGTGCAAGTACCTGATTACGGGAATATTCGCGATATGTGGACATCGGTATCCTCCTTCAGTTGCCACTTTATTTGTCGATTCCAGCTTTGCTCTATTATTCCCAATTAACACACATTTCCCATTAACACAGTAGTAAAGAGCGACTAAAACCGGACAGATAATATGAAATATATTGACTGTAGATAGGATATCGCAAATTGTGTAATAAAACTACTCATCTGACCACTTAATCTGTAAATTTCTCAAAATAATCTGCTTATTTCGTATTTTTATTACATTTCTTAACCAATTAACGTTTTATTCATACATTTTAATTACAATTAAATAACAAATGAATCAATAAAATACCACGCCACTTTTTCTATTAAGCACTCTCTTTTTGCTAAGTAAACAGCCATTTTTATACTTTTTTTACACCCTACCCGTGCTTTTTATCAGCTTCTTTACAACGAACTCTTTAGCCTTATCACATGGAAATAATAAGGAGAAAATACTGTGTCATTACTTTCCATTATTGGGGCAGTTCTCGTTGTTTTGCTGCTGACGTATCTGATTTATGCCCTGCTTAACGCGGAGGATTTCTGATATGACTACCACCACATTGCTATTTTTAGGTAGTTTTTTACTGATCTTATTCATCTTAGCAAAGCCTTTAGGCAATGGTATTGCCCGGTTAATCGACAATGATATACCTCGTCGGTTAGCAAGCAGTGAGTCCCTACTTTGGCGTTTAACCGGAGTCAAACAGCCAGGAAGAGACATGGCTGAGATGAATTGGCGGCAATATGCCTTAGCGATTGTATTATTTAATGTTTTAGGTTTTATTTTATTATTCGTTATTTTAGTCTGCCAAGGCCGTTTACCCCTTAACCCTCAACACTTTGAAGGGATGAGCTGGGATTTAGCCTTTAATACCGCCATTAGTTTTATTTCCAATACCAACTGGCAAGCTTATAGTGGCGAAAATACATTAAGTTATTTGAGCCAAATGGCCGGGTTGACGGTACAAAACTTCCTTTCTGCTACCACCGGTATTGCGGTTGTTTTCGCATTGATCCGCGCTTTTTCACGCCATGGCAGTAAAACTGTAGGTAATGCGTGGTTAGATATATACCGCATCACCGTGTATTTACTCTTCCCTTTAGCCCTAGTTTTCGCTCTCTTTTTTGTTAGCCAAGGGGTTATTCAAAATTTCTCCGGCTATTTAATTATTCACCCTTTAGATAGCAGTGAGCAATTATTACCCATGGGGCCAGTAGCTTCCCAAGAAGCGATAAAATTGCTCGGCACCAATGGTGGCGGCTTCTTTGGTGCTAACTCATCACATCCTTTTGAAAACCCAACCGCACTGAGTAATTTTGTGCAAATGTTTGCTATTTTCCTGATCCCTACCGCACTTTGCTTTGCTTTTGGCCGTGTGGTTGGCAACAACAAACAAGGCCACACCTTGCTCTGGGTTATGGGGATCATTTTTGTGGTTGCTGCCATTGTCGTAGTTAAAGCAGAGTATGTGGGGAACCCATTTTTAGCAGACTTACACACGACAAGTACCGCCAATATGGAAGGAAAAGAGAGCCGCTTTGGGATTGTCGGTTCCGCTTTATTTGCGGTTGTGACAACCGCAGCATCTTGTGGGGCAGTCAACGCCATGCATGACTCCTTTACCGCGATGGGCGGAATGGTACCGATGTGGTTAATGCAAATTGGTGAAGTGGTTTTTGGTGGTGTCGGTTCCGGTTTATACGGCATGTTGCTGTTTGTGTTACTCGCCGTTTTCCTTGCTGGCTTGATGATTGGCCGTACACCTGAATACCTCGGTAAAAAAATCGAAGTTCGGGAAATGAAAATGGTGGCACTGGCGATTTTAGTCACCCCAACCTTAGTGCTACTTGGTACCACTATTTCATTAATGACCGAAGCGGGCCGTGCAGGAATTTTAAACCCCGGAGCGCATGGGTTTAGTGAAGTGTTATACGCCTTTTCTTCTGCGGCTAATAATAACGGTAGCGCTTTTGCTGGGCTCAGCGCTAACACTCCGTTTTACAATGTGCTACTTGCCATTGCGATGTTTATAGGCCGCTTTGGTGTCATTCTTCCTGTCTTGGCTATCGCAGGTTCCATGGCCAATAAGAAACCCCAAGCCCAAAGCCATGCCACATTACCGACAACTGGCCCATTATTTATTGGCTTACTGGTTTTCACCGTACTTCTCATTGGCGCACTGACCTTTGTACCCGCTCTTGCATTAGGCCCTATCGCTGAGCAATTACACATTGGTTTTGCCGGATAATGAGGAAAGAAAAATGAAAAATAAACAAACTAAATTATTTAATAATCAATTAATTAAACAATCCATTATTGAATCTATCAAAAAATGTACACCACAAGCGCAATGGCGTAATCCAGTCATGTTTGTGGTCTATATTGGCAGTATGATCACCACGTTACTCTGGCTAGCTATGGTAATGGATTACACACAAGGCAGTGCTTGGTTCAGTGGAATGATCACCCTTTGGCTGTGGTTCACAGTGATTTTTGCCAACTTTGCAGAAGCGCTTGCCGAAGGGCGAAGCAAAGCCCAAGCACAGAGCTTAAAAGGTGTTAAACAACAAAGTAGCGCCACACGGTTAGCTTCGGCCTCATTGGAGGCGAACCAAGATATCGTGAGTTCAGATCAGTTACGCAAAGGCGATATTGTGTTGATCCGTGCCGGAGAAACCATTCCTTGTGATGGCGAAGTCATCGAAGGTGGTGCTTCCGTGGATGAAAGTGCCATCACGGGGGAATCCGCTCCCGTGATCCGCGAATCTGGTGGTGATTTCTCTTCAGTGACAGGCGGAACTCGCGTACTTTCCGATTGGCTGATAGTCGAGTGTACCGTCAATCCCGGTGAAACCTTCTTAGATAGAATGATTTCCATGGTTGAAGGCGCACAACGCCGTAAAACGCCAAATGAAATTGCCTTAACTATTTTGTTAACCGCGCTGACTATTATCTTTGTTTTAGTTTGTGCCACCTTATACCCATTCACCGTTTTTGCCGCAGAGCATGCAGGTGCAGGCAGTGCCGTTTCTATTTTAGTGTTGATAGCGTTATTAGTCTGCTTGATTCCAACAACCATTGGTGGATTGCTGTCATCCATCGGTGTGGCAGGAATGAGTCGCATGCTAGGTGCGAATGTGATTGCCACCAGCGGCCGTGCCGTGGAAGCAGCAGGAGATGTTGACGTCCTATTACTCGATAAAACGGGGACCATTACACTGGGAAACCGCCAAGCCTCTGAATTTTTACCACTAACGGGTATTACAGAGCAGCAACTGGCGGATGCCGCACAATTATCATCTTTAGCGGATGAAACGCCAGAAGGCCGCAGTATTGTGGTACTGGCAAAACAAAAATTCAATTTACGTGAAAGAGACATTCATGCCCTGAATGCAACTTTTGTTCCTTTCTCCGCAATGACACGTATGAGTGGTGTCAATATTGGCGAACGAATGATCCGCAAGGGCTCTGCGGATGCCATCCGCCGTTATATCGAAGCCAACCACAGTAAATTTCCTGTCGAAGCGGATCAACTGGTCGAAAAAGTCGCCCATTTAGGTGGAACGCCACTTGTGGTGGTTGATAATAAAACGGTTTTAGGTGTCGTAGCATTAAAAGATATCGTCAAAGGGGGCATGAAAGAACGCTTCTCTCAAATGCGTAGTATGGGCATCAAAACCGTGATGATCACCGGAGATAACCATTTAACAGCAGCTGCAATTGCAGCCGAAGCTGGCGTCGATGATTTTCTTGCAGAAGCGACACCAGAAGCCAAACTGGCACTGATCCGCCAATATCAATCCGAGGGTCGCTTGGTTGCCATGACGGGTGACGGCACCAACGATGCGCCAGCACTCGCGCAAGCGGATGTCGCAGTGGCAATGAACTCTGGCACTCAAGCTGCAAAAGAAGCCGGTAACATGGTGGATTTAGACTCCAACCCAACCAAGTTGATTGAAGTAGTGCATATTGGTAAACAAATGCTGATGACCCGTGGCTCATTAACCACATTCAGTATTGCTAACGATATTGCTAAATATTTTGCCATTATCCCTGCAGCTTTTGCAGTGACTTGGCCACAGTTAAATGCGTTAAATATTATGCAATTACACTCACCTGCATCCGCTATCCTCTCTGCGGTTATCTTTAACGCATTGATCATTATCTTCTTGATCCCACTCGCGATTAAAGGGGTTAATTATCGGCCAATGAGCTCTCAATCATTATTGCAACGTAACTTAGGCATTTATGGTTTAGGTGGGCTGCTCGTGCCATTTATTGGGATCAAACTGATTGATCTATTTATTAGCCTCTTTGGGATATAAGGAATTGATTATGAATATGATCCGTTCGTCGATAATTATGCTATTTATACTCACCATTTTTACAGGCATTGCTTACCCATTAATGGTGACTGGCCTCGCTAATATTTTTTTTCCATGGCAGGCTCACGGTTCTTTGCTCACACAAGATGAGCGCATTGTTGGTTCAGCCTTAATTGGGCAAAATGAACAAGGTAGTGGCTACTTTCATGGCCGCCCTTCTGCAACAGCTAACGTACCTTATAATACCTTAGCCTCAGGTGGCAGTAATTTAGCCGTCAGTAACCCATTGTTACAACGCGCTATGGCTGAGCGTAGCGAGCAACTGCGCGTAGAAAACCCCGATGCCCCTAACGCCATTCCTGTAGATTTACTCACAACATCTGCCAGCGGCTTAGACCCCAATATTTCTATTGAGGCCGCGTTATACCAAGCTCCGCGTATTGCAAAAAGCAGGCAAATTCCATTGGATGCGGTAAAATCATTGATAGAAACGCATACTGAACAGGCATTGTTGTCCTTTTTAGGTGAACCTGTCATTAATGTGCTAAAACTGAACTTAGCACTTGATGAATATCAACAACAAATAAACAGTCAAACTCACTAGGGGCTGTGATGGACAATCAAGAACCTATTCGCCCTAACCCTGATGAACTCTTGGTCAAAGCCAATGAAATTGGGCGTGGCAAATTAAAGATTTTTTTCGGTGCCTGTGCTGGTGTTGGAAAAACGTATGCCATGCTGCAAGAAGCACAGAGACTCAGAGCTCAAGGGCTAGATGTGCTGATTGGCGTAGTAGAAACCCATGAAAGAGAAGAAACGGCCGCGCTACTTGACGGCCTTTCTCTGTTGCCACCTAGGCGCATAACTCATCACGGTCGCCGCCTAAATGGTTTCGATATTGATGCGGCAATTGCTAGGCATCCAGCCATAATTTTAATGGATGAATTAGCATTTAGTAACCCCCATGGCAGCCGCCACCCTAAACGTTGGCAAGATGTCGAAGAACTCCTTGATGCTGGAATTGACGTACTAACAACCATCAACGTTCAACACATTGAAAGCCTTAATGATATTGTGGGGAGCATTACAGGTATTCATGTACGTGAAACGGTTCCAGACCATATTTTTGATGCGGCTGATGAGGTGGTATTAGTTGATCTTCCTCCTGACGACCTACGACAACGCCTTAAAGAAGGCAAAGTGTACATACCGGGGCAAGCCGAACGCGCTATTGAGCATTTTTTCCGCAAAGGAAATTTAATTGCACTGCGTGAGCTTGCTCTGCGGCGTACTGCTGACCGGGTTGATGACCAGATGCGTGAATTTCGCGACGGTAAAGGCCAAGCCCCTGTATGGCACACTCGGGATGGGCTATTGCTATGCATTGGCCATAATACCGGAAATGAAAAATTAGTCCGTACAGCCGCACGACTTGCCGCAAAATTCGGTAGTGTCTGGCATGCTGTTTATGTTGAAACTCCCTCGCTTCATCAGCTACCTGAACCCCAGCGTAGAGCTATCTTAAAAGCGTTACGTCTTGCTCAAGACTTAGGTGCTGAAACGGCAACTTTATCTGATCCTTCGGAAGAAAAAGCGATATTACGTTATGCTCGAGAACATAATTTAGGGAAGATATTGATTGGTCGGCGGAATAAAGCAAACAAATGGTTTAAGCTCAATTTACGTCCCGGTTTTGCCGATCGTCTTGGTAAGCTCGGCCCTGATCTGGATTTAGTGATTGTCGCGCTTGAAGAGAAAAGCGAGTGGGACAAAGAACCAGAAAGAAAGCCGTTCTCTGAAAAATGGCGATCGGATATGAATGGCTATTTAATGGCTATTGTGATGTGTGCCGCTATCACCTTATTTTCACGCACCTTTTTACTGGCTCTCGATAAAGCCAACCTCGTGACACTCTATCTATTAGGTGTCGTGTTAATCGCATTATTTTATGGCCGACGCCCCTCTGTTTTCGCCGCTCTGGTCAACGTGATCAGTTTTGATCTGTTCTTTGTTCAGCCCCATTTCTCCCTTGCTATCATGGATATGCAATATTTAGTCACGTTTACAGTGATGTTAATTGTGGGGGTTGTTGTGGGGAATTTAACTGCAGGTATGCGCTACCAAGCTCGTATCGCTCGGTATCGAGAGCAGCGAACACGTCACCTATATGAAATGACAAAAGAATTAGGACAAGCTATCACGACAGATGATATCGGGAGAACTGGGTACCATTTCCTGAATAATGCATTTCAAGCCAAAAGCTGCTTGCTACTCCCCGATGAAAACAGCCAGTTATCACCATTAAAATGTGAAGGTCACAGTGAAATGCTGATTGATAAAGCCATTGCTAAATGGTGTTTTGATAAGCGCCAACCCGCCGGTGCTGGCACGGATACACTACCAAGCGTTCCCTATCAATTGCAACCTATCACCACTGCCGATCAAACCCTTGCTGTTCTTGCCATTGAACCAAGAAACATGCGCCAGTTATTGATCCCAGAACAACAACGCATGCTGCAAACCTTTACGGGGCTGATAGCGAGCGCTCTTGCGCGTCTGCAACTGACCAAACAAGCTGAATCAGCCAAATTAGATATTGAACGTGAACAACTAAGAAACTCCTTACTTGCCGCACTGTCTCATGACCTAAAAACACCGCTCACCGTTTTATTCGGCCAAACCGAAATCTTAATGTTGAATTTGTCTGCGGAAAACTCACCACTAACAGAACAAGTGAACCAAATGCGCCAGCAAGTACTTAGCACTTCGCGCTTGGTGAATAATTTACTGGATATGGCTCGCTTACAATCTGGCAGTATTCAGCCCAATTTAGCCTGGGAATCACTGCAAGAAATTACCAGTAGTGCTGTTAGAACCTTAGATTACACCTTACACAGCCATCCTTTAGAAATTGATATTCCAGCAGACTTATTACTTTATTGTGATGCTAACTTGATTGAACGGGTGTTAATCAACCTATTAGAAAATGCCGTAAAATACAGTCATGACGATACCCCGATTGGTATTCGAGCTACAGTTGAAGGGCAAAAAATTCATATTGAAATATGGGATGCCAGCAATGCGATTCCAAACGGGCAAGAAAAAACCATTTTTGATAAATTTTCTCGAGCACAAAAAGAGTCCGCAATTCCAGGTGTTGGCTTAGGGCTCGCCATTTGTCGTGCTATTATTCAGTTACATGAAGGCGAAATTTGGGCGCAGAACAATAATAAAGGTGGAGCGAGTTTCCATTTTGTCTTACCTTTAAAGCAACACCCTGATATCGAAGTAGAAACATAAAAGGATCAGCAATATTGTGAGTACTAGCCATCAAATTCTGGTTGTTGAAGATGAAAAAGAAATCCGCCGCTTTGTTCGCTTAGCGCTGGAAGGCGAAGGCTGGAAGGTATTTGAGGCGGAAAATTACCAGCGCGGCCTCATTGAATCCGGTACGCGACAACCTGATTTGTTAATTTTAGACCTTGGCTTACCCGATGGTGATGGGCTTGATTTAATTCGTGATCTACGTCAGTGGAGTAGTATTCCGATTATTGTTTTATCCGCTCGTGAAGAAGAATCACAAAAAGTGGCAGCATTGGATGCAGGTGCTGATGATTACCTCACAAAACCCTTCGGAATTAGTGAGTTACTGGCTCGAGTTAGAGTGGCTTTACGGCGCTTCGGCAAAGCCACTCAAGAAAACTCAAAATGCCAGTTTGGGGATATTACCATCGACTTTATTAATCGTGTCGTGACCAAACAAAATGAAGAACTTCATCTAACCCCGATTGAATTTCGTTTACTCAGTGAACTCGTGGCTAACAGCGGTAAAGTATTAACTCAGAGGCACTTATTACTGCAAGTCTGGGGGCCTAATTATGTGGAACATAATCATTACTTACGCATCTACATGGGCCATCTACGGCAAAAATTAGAAAATGACCCAGCACGCCCTATTCACTTATTAACCGAAACAGGAATTGGTTATCGGTTTATGCCTTAACAGATGACCATTTATTGAATTCTAGGAATCTTACCGATAGTTTAAATTAAAAGACTGCTTATAATTTACTCACCTTTTTTCTATGGAGAGAAATTCGTGCAATCACTCACAGCCCAACTATCAAACCGTTTTTCATCTGCTTTAGTCCTTTTTTTAAGCGTTTTTGTGACTACTCAAGCCCTTGCGCTAAGCCCTGAAGAAAAAATGCGTACTGAATCATTATTAGCAGAGCTTGGTAAACAACAAAATCTTACTTTTACACGTAATGGCACTGAATATTCTGCCGCTGACGCAGAATCTCATTTGCGATTAAAACTGCGTAAAACAGAAAAACGCCTCAAAACTGTAGAACAATTTATTGATAACGTAGCTTCAAAATCGTCCATTACTGGCGAAGAGTATCAAGTTAAAGATGCGCAAGGTAATGTGACTTCCGCGAATGAATATCTGCATGAATTATTAAAAGAAAAAGTGGATAACAAACACGAGTAGGTTCTGTAGGCTTTGTAGATTACTATAAAAAACGCTGACATTTATTTGTCAGCGTTTTTTGTGCTAATACTCGATCTGGCCCCTAAATAATTTGTACCACAGGTAGGCGGCAAATTAAGTTATCCCGTGAGCATACATAAGTATGTGACTCGGGTAACTTAATGAAGCCAACACCCCTGTGGTGCAAAGTATGACGGGGACATCAAATTAAGAATTTTCGAGTTTCGCCCAAGTATCACGCAACCCAACAGTCCGGTTAAACACCAGGTGATCCGCACTGCTTAATTTATTATCTGCACAGAAATACCCTTCGCGCTCAAACTGATAGGCTTTTTCTGCTACCGCATATTTCAAGCTTGGTTCAACAAAACCTTGCCGGATAATCAGCGATTCAGAGTTGATAACGGATAAGAAATCATCTTCTGCGCCCGGGTTTGGCACCGTAAATAAACGGTCATACAGGCGAATTTCTGCGGGTAATGCGTGTGCAACACTCACCCAATGAATAACACCTTTCACTTTACGACCATCTGCTGGGTCTTTATTTAATGTGCCTGCATCATAAGTACAGTAAATGGTTGTAATATTACCATCGGCGTCTTTTTCAACACGCTCAGCCTTAATGATATAAGCATTACGTAAACGAACTTCTTTGCCTAATACTAAACGTTTATATTGACGATTTGCTTCTTCACGGAAATCTGCACGGTCAATATAAATTTCGTTGCTAAATGGCACTTGGCGAGTTCCCATCTCCGGTTTATTTGGATGGTTTGGCGCCGTTAAAATTTCTTCGCCAGCGGGCATGTTTTCAATGACAATACGAACTGGGTCGATAACCGCCATAGCACGTGGTGCCGACTCATTTAGGTCATCACGAATACAGGACTCTAAAGAGGCCATTTCAACGTTGTTGTCTTGTTTTGTCACACCAATACGTTGGCAAAATTCACGAATAGATGCCGCAGTATAACCACGACGACGTAAACCCGAAATGGTTAACATACGTGGATCATCCCAACCATTGACGTGTTTTTCGGTGACTAATTGGTTCAGTTTACGCTTAGACATCACCGTGTATTCCAAATTCAGACGAGAGAACTCGTACTGACGTGGATGGCAATCGATGGTGATATTATCTAATACCCAATCATATAAACGACGGTTGTCTTGGAATTCTAAGGTACATAAAGAGTGTGTAATACCTTCTAATGCATCAGAAATACAATGCGTGAAGTCATACATTGGGTAAATGCACCATTTATTGCCAGATTGGTGATGTTCCGCAAATTTAATGCGATATAAAACCGGATCGCGCATCACCATAAATGGGGATGCCATATCGATTTTCGCACGTAAACACGCTTTTCCTTCTTCGAAGCCACCCGCACGCATTTTTTCGAATAATGCTAAGTTATCTTCAATAAGGCGCTCACGGTATGGGCTATTTTTACCCGGCTCTTTCAATGTTCCACGATATTCGCGAATTTCATCTGGGCTGAGCTCGTCAACGTAAGCTAAGCCTTTTTTGATCAGCTCAATTGCATATTGATACAAGGTATCAAAATAGTCAGAGGAATAACGAACATTGCCGCTCCACTCAAAACCAAGCCATTTAACATCTTCTTGAATCGAGTTAACGTATTCGACATCTTCTTTTACCGGGTTTGTATCATCAAAACGCAAATTACATTGGCCTTGATAGTCCTTGGCAATGCCAAAATTCAAGCAGATTGATTTCGCATGACCAATATGTAAATAGCCATTCGGTTCAGGTGGAAAACGCGTATGCACTGACGTGTGTTTCCCGGTCGCCAGATCTTCATCTATGATCTGACGGATAAAATTTGTTGGGCGAGCATCTGCCTCATTCATTGTCATCATTCCTCAATGCCAAAAGCGCGCTAAAAGCGTGTAGTAACTAAATATATTCTACCATAATCAATCAGGAAACAACCGTTTGATTGCGCCAAGTGCGGCAAAAGCGATGAACAGAAGGAATTTAGGGCAAAAACCTCATTTTTGCCCACCGAAATACGCGATTTTAAACCAGCAACATAACAGCTAAAACCACGAGTAACAGTAGTGGATAACTTTGGGCATGACGTTTATCGCTAAGGTAAGGCATTAATAATGAAGCAAAACGGATCCCTAGCCACGATGTCACAATTAAAATTAATGCCCCTTTGATATAGATCATCCCCAGAAAGCCCGCTCCGAGGTCAATGTGTTTATCAATAGCGAAATAAAAATAGGTTAATGTACCCGTGATCGCCATTGGTAATGTCAATGGGTTCGCAAAGGCAGCAGCTTGGATCATACTGGCACCACGGCGTCGCATTAGTGGAACCGTCATCACACTGCCGCCAACCCCTAAAAATGCCGCTACCGCGCCAATCACCACACCAATCGGAGTATCTGCAAAAATACCGCCATGAGAGGATTGTATCCCCGTAGATTCTATCTTCATAAAACCAGGGCGAATAAAGCAATCTAAAATAGTGATGATGAGATAACCAATAAATATCCAACGAATTAATGCACTATCTACTGATAACGCCACAATCGCCCCAAATATCCCCCCCACTGAAATAGGGATAATAAATGGCTTTATAATTGGCCAGCTGAGATTTCCTTTTAAATAATGAGCGCGACTTGATAATGTTGATGAAAAAATCATCACGCAAGTGGATGTTGCCACCGCGATTTGCATCGCCACAGTTCCTGCATCGCTTTGCGGCCCCCATACTAAGGTAATTAACGCATACAACAGTGGAACCGTGATAAACCCACCGCCAAAACCAAATAGTGCGGTGGTGATCCCCGAAATAAAGCCAAATAAGCACAGAAGCAGTTCCACAGAAAATTCCTCATCAGTCATTGAGAAAATATCTTATCGATGAAAAAAGCGCCTTGCTTATGCAGATTTGACAACCTTGTTTGAGATTTCGCCAATGTTATTAATAAATGCAAATTGATGAATACAAATAAAGGGAGCTCAACTCCCTTTATTTAACATCATTCAAACATGAATAATAATTACCATTCGTCCCGATAATCAAATGAAACTTGATACACAAATTTATCTAAATCAATTTGATGAATGACATGACTTTGAATTTCAATTACCCATTCTTTTTGCAAATCAAATACTCCGTTGTTAATAATATTTTCATCTTTAGGATCAATTGTTTTATCTATCAGAAAATCATCATCTCCAAAATCTTCTGAATATTCTTCACCCATAAATTCACCAGTTTGCTTATCAAACCATTGAGTATGTAGTTTTAATCCCATTGTTTATTCCTCTTCATAGATATTTTTTTATATTACGTTTAGGATCTGCTGGTTTCAATTGTTTACCACTTTTTGGATCGAATGCACCTATATGCTGCCCATCACTACCTCTATATCCCTCCAATTCTCCATGTTGAGAATCCCACTCATAGATTTTACGCCCTTTGTCACCAACCCACCGATTACGCCGTCCCCCACCACCTTGTTTTGGCGTTTTTCCTTGCACTGGCTTTAATTCACCTAAGCCTTTTATTTCATCAACTTTAGGTGCAGGATGATAAGAATGACCTTTTTCTTTAACACCTTTTCTTTCATCATCTTTTCCCTTCCCTTTATTTTTCTTACCGCCTTTACTTGCCGCAATATAAATTGGCTTGACACCGATGTTCTCAGAAAAAACAATAATAAAAGGAGATTGCGGGTTAGAACTTGAATTTATAACGGAAGTTGGAAAAGAAGGTGAATTAATCGGGATGCCTGAAGGCCGTTGAATATCATATATTTCACCAGGTAACGATTTCAATCTCTTCGGGTTAGGTAAGGGAGTACCTGTGAAAACCTCAGGTTTTCCTATCTGTATATATCTATCTTTTTGTTCATTTGGCAGTGAATAACTAAAAAGCCCTTTTTGTTCAGTGGGGATTGTTGGTATAACTTGAGTCTCGACTGGTGAATTTGTTGGTGTTAATTCAATAATTTTTTATCCATTACTTATATGCTCTGTAGGAACGGCATAAGTTTCAACAATGCCCTTGTTACGACTCACCTCTCTTAATATTCGTTCCTCTGGTACTCTTAATTGTTCCCCAACGGGTGTCCTTGCTGTATTTGTATTCCTTGTTAAATAATCAAAATCATGTTTTGAAAAGCCATGTAATGTATCTATTCCGGGTGCACCCGCTGGTGGCGAATATGTTAGTAATCCAATACCTAATCCCACCGACCGCCCAATAACAATACCTAGAGGGTCACTGTTAGAAAGAGGGGTGACACCGAGTTTGAAAGTACTGACTGGTGCAGCATGGCTGATTATTAGAGGGGACGGTTTTAAGGTTGATAAAGAAGCATTTAATGCTGAAGTTAGTGCAGGAGGAATTGTTACTGCTTGATTATCAAAAATTTTATATCTTAGGCTGTCTGTTACTGACTCATATATTTTGATTTTACTTTTAAAATCCTCCCTGAGCATAGATAGTGTTTGTGCAAATGTTTTTATATATATTTTTTGTGCTTCTAAAAAATCACCTCGCCTAAATGCATCCATCATCTGTTTAGCACGCTTATCATATGTCAGAAAAGGGCAATCTTGTTCCCCACACCTAGGGCAAAGGTTACACTTCAATATGTTCATGATATCATCATTTTGCTGCATGGATGTTCCTTATCAAAAGAGTGTGTTATCCCAAACACTGCCCACAAAGCTAACAATTAATTATATTTTCTTTATACACTGGACTCAGTTGATACTGATTATCATTATTTGTTATGCCCTATATGATTATCTTTTTCTTATTTAAACTGCATAAACAAAGAGGGTGGCCTAAGCCCCCCTCTTACTCACTTATAATATTAAACTGAATTATTTCAGAACATTATAAATAACGGTTTCACCTGCTTTCACGTCACCTTCAACTAAAATTTCGATGCCAGCAAAATCATCAATATTGCTGATGATGACAGGGCTAATCATTGATTTAGCATTGGCTTCAAGGAACGCGAGGTCTAAGTTCAGGATTGGTGTACCAGCAGTCACTCCCGCCCCTTCTTCCACTAAACGTGCACAACCTTCCCCTTTCAGTGCAACCGTATCGATCCCCATATGAACAATGAGTTCGACACCGTTTTCTGTTTCAAGGCAGAATGCGTGGTTAGTTTCAAAAATTTTCACCACCGTACCTGATGCCGGCGCTAACACTTCGCTGCTTGTTGGTTTGATGGCAATACCATCGCCCACAATGCGGCTAGAAAACGCTTCATCTGGCACATCGTCAAGGGAGAACACTTGGCCGCTGACTGGCGCAACCAGAGATAAAATCACATTACCTTTTGCTTTCGCTGGCTCTGCGGCTTTTTTCTCTTCTGCTACTGCAACTGGTGCAGAACCGGCAATAGGGCCTTTTGCAATTACTTCAGTCATTGCTTTTGCGACCAATTCAGCACGTGTACCGACAATCACTTGCACATTTTGTTTGCTTAAGCGGATAACACCTGAAGCGCCTAAACGTTTAGTCATCGCATCGTTAACAACCGCGGAATCTTTAACGCCTAAACGTAAACGTGTAATACAGGCATCAATACTGACGATATTTTCACTACCACCAACCGCTGCAACATATTGGCGAGCTTCTTTTTGAATATCGCTGTCACTGTTATCGGCAGGGCTAATGCTTTCGTCATAACCATCAATCGTTTCATCACCTGCGCTCTCTTCACGGCCTGGTGTTAACAGGTTGAATTTACGGATCATAAAACGGAAAATGACATAGTAAATGCAGAAGAAGACTAAGCCTTGAACAATCAACATATACCACTGAACGGCTAATGGGTTACGTGATTGCAATAACATATCGACTAAACCTGCGCTGAAACCGAACCCTGAAATCCATTCCATTGTTGCTGCGATATAAACCGAAATACCTGTTAACAATGCGTGGATCACATACAGAATCGGAGCCACGAACATGAATGAGAATTCAAGTGGTTCAGTGATACCGGTGAAGAATGCCGCAAACGCACCGGCAATCATAATACCAGCCACTTTGGCTTTATTTTCCGGGCGAGCGCAGTGGTAAATTGCTAATGCCGCACCTGGCAAACCAAACATCATGATTGGGAAGAAACCAGCTTGGTAACGACCAGTGATACCCACTGTCGCCAGACCTGCTTCAATAGACTTAGCACCGCCTAAGAAGTTTGGAATATCATTGATACCCGCAACGTCAAACCAGAATACCGAGTTGAGCGCGTGGTGCAAACCAACTGGAATTAATAAACGGTTGAAGAATGCGTAGATACCCGCTCCCACAGAGCCTAAATCTTTAATACTTTCACCGAAAGAGACTAAACCGTTGTAAACCACCGGCCAAACATACATCAGAATGAAGGCTAAAATGATCATTAAGAACGATGTCAAAATCGGCACGAGGCGACGACCGCTAAAGAAAGACAACGCTTTTGGTAGCTCTACGCCACTGTAGCGGTTGTACAATTCAGCAGACAATACCCCAACTAAGATACCCACAAACTGGTTATTTATTTTACCGAATGCCGCAGGAACGCTTTCCAACGGAACATTCATGATCATGGAATAAGATGCAGGAGAACACAGTGTTGTCACCACTAAAAAGCCAACAAAACCGGTCAGCGCAGCCGCACCGTCCTTATCTTTTGACATTCCATAAGCAACACCAATAGCAAACAGTACGGACATATTATCAATAATGGCCGCACCCGATTTAATCAGTAACGCCGCGATTGCACTATTGGCTCCCCAACCATCTGGATCAATCCAATAGCCAATCCCCATCAGGATTGCTGCGGCTGGTAGTACAGCAACTGGCACCATAAGTGCCCTACCAATCCGCTGTAAGTAGCTAAGAATATTCACAAACTCCCCCTTTATCGCCCTATTTTTGCCCCATTTACGGGATCTTATTGTTCACACACCTAAATCATAATTTAGGTTATTGAGAGTATCAATTTCATAGTCTAAATTAATTGTTTCGCGATGCAAAATAAATAGGTTCGATTTGTGATAAATGTCAACGAAAGAGTTACTGATATGACTAAATTACTAGCTATTAATGAAAACTTATTTTATGATTAAAAATAACTTATTTGTACTATTAACCTGTATATTCTCAGCACACTTGAGTGCATGTCCTGAAAAAAAACAGCATGTCAACCAAGTGATAATGCACAATAAATTTGAAGTATAACGAGTATTCCTATATCTAATAAATAACATCGGGGATACATATATACATGAAAGATTTCACAGACTTATTAGAGGTAATTGAGACATGAGGCTAATTCCACTTAACAATGCGCATGATGTCGGCATTTGGTCCGCACAGTATATCGCTGACAAAATCAACGCATTCAACCCTACAGCTGATCGCCCTTTCGTTCTTGGGTTACCAACAGGCGGTACCCCTCTTGCGACTTATAAAGCACTGATTGCTTTATATAATGCAGGAAAAGTCAGTTTTAAGCATGTGGTAACATTTAATATGGATGAATATATTGGTATTCCAGCTAATCATCCTCAAAGCTATCACACATTTATGCATGAAAATTTCTTTAACTACATCGACATTCAAGCGCAAAATATTAATTTACTGAATGGTAATGCCCCAGATGTTGATGCGGAATGCCAACGTTATGAAGATAAAATTAAATCTTACGGCAAAATTAATTTATTTATGGGCGGCGTTGGTAACGACGGTCACATTGCTTTTAATGAACCCGGTTCTTCACTGAACTCGCGGACCCGCATTAAAACATTAACACCAGAAACGCGCCAAGCTAACTCACGTTTCTTTGATAACGATATCAATCAAGTACCAAAATTTGCTTTAACTGTCGGTGTCGCCACATTAATGGATGCTGAAGAGTTAATGGTACTTGCAACAGGTGCGAATAAAGCAAACGCAGTTCATGCCGCAGTTGAAGGTTCAATTAACCATATGTGGACAGTGAGCTGCGTGCAAATGCACCCAAAAGCACTGGTTGTCTGTGATGAACCAGCAACACTCGAATTAAAAGTTAAAACGCTTAAATATTTCAAACAGCTAGAATCTGAAATTATTGAAAAGTTTAACTAAGATTATATTTATCAATCACCCGATCAGCGAAGGCTGATCGGTGACCCACCTTCCAGAGGTCAGGAGTTTTAAGCCATGTATGCATTAACAAATTGCATTATTTATACAGGTCATGAAAGACTGGATAACCATGCGGTCGTCATTGATGGTGAAATCATCAAAGATGTTTGTCCTGTCTCTGAATTACCTTCCGATATTCCACAACATGACCTACAAGGTGCGACGTTATCTGCAGGGTTTATTGACCTGCAAGTCAACGGCTGTGGTGGTGTCCAATTCAATGATAATAAAGAAAATGTCACATTAAAGAATTTGGATATCATGCAAAAAGCCAATGAGCGTACAGGATGTACCAGTTACCTGCCAACGCTGATTACGTGCTCTGACGAATTGATGAAGCATGGTATTGAGGTCATGACGGAGTACTTAAAAGACCACAAGAACCAAGCTCTCGGGCTTCATTTAGAAGGCCCATATATTAATGTTATTAAAAAAGGCACACATAACCCTGAATTTATCCGCCAACCATCCGCGCAGATGATTGATTATTTAGCTGCTCATGCAGACTCCATCACTAAAATCACTTTAGCGCCTGAAATGGTTGAACTAGATTACATTCACCAACTGAAAGATTCCGGCATTGTTATTTCTGCAGGGCATTCAAATGCAACGTATGAAGAGGCCAAACTGGGCTTTAAAGCCGGAATTCGCTTTTCAACGCATCTTTTCAACGCCATGCCATATATTTCAGGCCGTGGCCCGGGTTTAGTTGGTGCTATTTATGACACTCCTGAAGTGTATGCGGGAATTATCGCTGATGGCTTACATGTTCAGTGGGCAAATATCCGTAATAGTAAGCACTTAAAAGGTGATAAATTAATTTTAGTGACTGATGCCACAGCGCCGGCAGGAATAGATCCTCAAACTGGTGAAATGGATCATTTTATCTTCGCGGGTAAAACCATATACTACCGCGATGGATTATGTGTAGATGAAAATGGCACACTCAGCGGCTCATCACTCACCATGATAGAAGCCGTGAGAAACAGTGTAGAGTACGTGGGTATTCCATTAGATGAAACACTGAGAATGGCAACGCTCTACCCCGCAAGAGCCATTGGAGTTGATGAGACTTTAGGGTCTATTGCTCCGGGTAAAATTGCGAATTTAACCGCGTTTAACCACGACTTCGACGTCCTTGCAACCTATGTGAACGGAGCAGAAGTCTACAAAAAATGAGTAACTAGCTAATGAATCAAAGCCACTCGCTGAAGCAAATTGGTAATATTGATCTCGTCAAACAACTAAATAGCGCTGTCGTCTATAGTTTAATTGACCAACATGGCCCGATATCAAGAATTCAAATCGCGGAGCAAAGCCAACTTGCCCCAGCCAGTGTGACTAAAATCACTCGCCAGTTACTCGAACGTGGTTTAATTAAAGAAGTTGACCAACAGGCCTCTACTGGAGGCCGTCGTGCCATATCTATTGTTTCTGAACACAAAAATTTTCACACGATTGGCGTCCGCTTAGGGCGCTATGATGCCACCATCGCCTTATACGACTTAGGTGGCAAAATGATTGTTGATGCTCATTACCCTATCACAGAGCCTTCTCAGCAAGCCATAGAACAAAAATTGATTGCCGCTATAGATGATTTTATTGAGCACAATCATAAGCGCTTAAAAGAGCTGATTGCGATTTCTATTATTCTCCCTGGGTTAGTTAACCCAAATAGTGGGATTGTTTACTACATGCCACATATCAAGGTCGACAATTGGCATCTCATCGATAATTTACAAGCACACTTTAAAATTACCTGTTATGCAGGGCATGATATTCGCAGCCTAGCCCTTGCTGAGAGCTATTTTGGTGCTACTCGTGATTGCGAAGACTCTCTGCTAGTACGCATCCACAGAGGCGCAGGGGCGGGTTTAGTCATCAATAAAGAGATATTGCTCAACCATCGAGGTAACCTCGGGGAAATCGGCCATATCCAAGTTGACCCTCTTGGCGAACTTTGCCATTGTGGTAATTTTGGTTGTTTAGAAACCATTGCCTCAAACCAAGCGATTGAAGCCCGTGTAAAACAACGTTTAGAACAAGGCTATTCGAGCTCCCTTACATTGGAAACTTGTACGATTTCCCATATTTGCCAAGCCGCTAATAAGGGAGATCCACTTGCTACGGAAGTTATCCAGCACGTTGGCCGGCAAATCGGTAAAGCGATAGCTATCTCTATAAACTTATTTAACCCTGAAAAAGTCGTTATTGCAGGCGATATCACGGAAGCAGAACACATTCTGTTACCCGCGATTCAAAGCTGCATTGACACACAAGCCTTAAAAGGATTTAGGGAGAATCTCCCCATCGTCACATCGCAGTTGGTTCATAACTCGGCAATAGGCGCTTTCGCACTCACTAAACGCGCGATGCTCAATGGTGAATTATTGCAAAAACTGTTTGAAAGCTAATTTTTGGCGTGTTTTTTTAAAGCAGGTAGAGACACCTGCTTTTTTATTGTCTATAAACTGAATATTTTCATTTCATATATCATTTTTAGCATACTCCCCATTCCTCCACGTTGTTCCCCGCACAAATTTTTGAGCTCTTTCGCTGTATTATTTCCTCCCCTTAACAAATTACATTTATCTAGCGTCTAAGACAAAAAGTGATTTTTTTCAAATACGGGCTTGTTTTTTGCTGGCTTTATCGACAAAATGATTATTCAACAAACAAACAGTCACGTTTTCTGAAAAATAGTGCAAAAAGCTGTTGACTGTCGGGTCTGTAATTAGCATAATGCGCCCCGCAACGCCGACGAAGGTTATGCAAAAAAAGATGGCTATGTAGCTCAGCTGGTTAGAGCACAACACTCATAATGTTGGGGTCACAGGTTCGAATCCCGTCATAGCCACCATTATTTTGCGGGAGTGGCGAAATTGGTAGACGCACCAGATTTAGGTTCTGGCGCCGCAAGGTGTGCAAGTTCAAGTCTTGTCTCCCGCACCATTTTCCTTCTCGGTAGCATTGAATTTAAGATTGGGGTATCGCCAAGCGGTAAGGCACCAGGTTTTGATCCTGGCATTCCCAGGTTCGAATCCTGGTACCCCAGCCATCTTAAAACAATCAATAGTAGAATTCCCGGATGGGGTATCGCCAAGCGGTAAGGCACCAGGTTTTGATCCTGGCATTCCCAGGTTCGAATCCTGGTACCCCAGCCATCTACTATCCTACCTAGAGTTGCACAATTCATTTCAAAGAAATTATATATGGCTATGTAGCTCAGTTGGTTAGAGCACAACACTCATAATGTTGGGGTCACAGGTTCGAATCCCGTCGTAGCTACCATTTCTTTTGTTGGGGTATCGCCAAGCGGTAAGGCACCAGGTTTTGATCCTGGCATCCCCAGGTTCGAATCCTGGTACCCCAGCCATTCTCTTTTCAATATCACTTAAATTAACTCCTATTCTCTCTTTCTCTGCCTAAACTATCTTAATTTTGCTTATCGATTTTATTGATAAATTAAATGAAAAATAAAAAAATAGCAGATAACTCTATTTTTTAATAAGTTGAGGCTTCATCTCTACTGTTTTCTATATTTCCATCCCTATTTTTAGCTTAAATGATGACTTTTTAGTGATTTACTTATTTATTTAATCCCAATATTACCGATTAACCAATAGCTTAATCGTTTAAAGTGATGTTAAAGCAACATTTAGCTCATAAAATTTACGTTTGCATAACTTTTCTATCAAATATGTGACTTCAATCATTTCTCTATAACCGCTGAAAGTGTTAACCTGCGCTCGAATTGTAGTTAGGTATGATTATTACCAGTTAAATTATTATCAACCTCTGGTACTAATAAATTCAGCCCCTTCTTCCATTCCAACTAAATTAGTTCTCAGAAACTCTAATAAAAGTTTTAAACCTAATAATTATAAATTGCCAAACGCAACATTTTTACAGAGAAAATTTATGCGAAACATGATAAAGCAACCAATATATAAGATCTTATATGTTCAGGTAATCGTAGCCATCGTTCTGGGTATCGCACTTGGCCACTTTTTTCCAGACATTGGAGAGTCATTAAAACCGCTTGGTGATGCATTCATCAAAATCGTTAAAATGATTATCGCGCCAGTTATCTTCTTAACTGTAGTCACTGGTATATCAGGCATGTCAAACATGAAGGCCGTTGGTAGCGTCGCAGGTAAAGCGATGCTCTACTTCATCACTTTCTCGACCATCGCTCTCATCATCGGTCTTATCGTCGCAAATATCATTCGCCCAGGATCAGGCCTTAACATTGATCCGGCAACCCTTGATAGCACTAAAGTTGCCACCTACGTTGAAAAAGCACACGAATCTTCGATAGTTGGCTTCTTGATGAATATCATCCCTGATACCGTCATTAGTCCATTAGTAAACGGCAACATTCTGCAAGTTCTATTTATTGCTGTCATTTTCGGATTAGCATTGGCGGCAACAGGTAAACACGGCGAGCCTATTGTTAAGCTACTGCAAAACTTTTCTGAACCTGTGTTCAAAATGGTTGCGATGCTCATGAAACTCGCACCTATTGGGGCATTTGGGGCAATGGCATTTACCATTGGTAAATATGGAATTTCATCTATTGGCAACTTAATGATGCTGATAATGACGTTCTATATTACCTCACTGTTGTTCGTCTTACTTGTTCTGGGTGCAGTTGCTAAATACAACGGCTTCTCAATCATTGCGCTAATTAAATATATCAAAGACGAGCTATGGTTAGTTTTAGGTACCTCTTCTTCCGAAGCGGCACTGCCAAGCTTAATGCGCAAAATGGAGCATGCTGGGTGTGAAAAATCGGTTGTCGGGTTAGTGATCCCTACAGGCTATTCTTTCAACCTTGACGGTACTAACATCTATATGACGATGGCCGCATTATTTATTGCCCAAGCCACTAATATTGAGCTCACTATTTGGCAACAAATTTCGTTGCTGTTGGTTGCGATGATAAGCTCAAAAGGTGCAGCGGGTGTGACGGGTGCAGGGTTTATTACCTTAGCAGCCACACTGATGGTGGTGCCAAGCGTTCCTGTAGCAGGTATGGCGCTTATTTTAGGTATCGACCGTTTTATGTCTGAGTGCCGTGCATTAACTAACTTAGTTGGTAACGCATGTGCGTGTATCGTTGTTGCGCGTTGGGAAAAAGAACTCGACACAGAAAAACTGGCTCATGCATTTTCAGCAAAAAATGAAACATTAGATTCAGTGATTACTGAAGATGACAACAGCAATACGGATACAAATCACATTCAACCGATTGATTTAGCCAATAATAAATAACAATAACTTCTTCACTTAATAATAAATAGGCCGCTAATTAGCGGCCTATTTATATATCTAAGATAAGTTCTATAACCCTAAAGCATACTTCAACGCCAGTTTTTTCGCTTCTCCGGCGCGTTGTGCCGCCATCAACCCGAGATTCCTAACTATTTTCAATCCCGGTAACTTTTCACTAAATGCCATATAAAATACGTCCATTCCAGCTTGCATAATTAAATTATCAGGCAAACGACGGCGTTGATAACGTTTCAATACATCAAGAGAATGCCAAGGCTGTATATATTCACGAGCGTAAATCACTTCTTTCAACAAAGCATCAACATCTCGGTAGCCTAAATTCACTCCCTGCCCCGCTAATGGGTTAATGGTATGAGCAGCATCACCAATCAATGCTAATCCATCTATCACATAGCGACGTGCATGATGACGAGTCAGTGGAAATGCCCCTGCTGCAATTGCGGTAACAGGCCCTAAACGTTCAGGAAAAGCTTCAGAAATCGCTCCCGTCAACTGTTCCATTGACATGCCTTGTAAACGCCTAATCTTTGCAGGGCTGTCATACCAGACTAATGAAGCCCAATTATCATACAACGGTAAAAATGCCCTAGGCCCTGATGGAAAAAACTGCTGCCATGTTTTATCTTGCTGAGACTGCTGTGTTTGAATGCTAATCAACATACATGATTGGCGATACTGCCAGCCACGGCTACCAATTCCTGCCATTTTGCGGACCTGCGAATTCGCGCCATCAGCTCCAATAACAAGCTTAGCTTGCAGAGTTCGGCCATCATCTAATGCTAATATCCACTCTTCTTGCGACTTAGGTTGGTATAAATTGATAAGTCTCACAGGGCAGACAAGGTCTAGATTGCTGTATTTTTCACATTCCTGCCATAATGCAAGTTGTAACACACGGTTTTCTACCATAAACCCAAGTTCAGGCAACCCAAGACTCTGAGCATCAAAAACCACATTGCTCTCTGGCTCTTCCCATGTTTCTAACTGGCGATATGGAGCACTTCGCATTGCCTTAACATGTTGCCAAGCCCCTAATTGCTCCAACAATTCAACAGAAGCACGGCTAATCGCAGAAATACGAACATCTGGAGCACTTTGTGGGTCAAAGGCCGCAGGTTGTGCTTTTTCAAGCAAAGCGACTCGCATGCCTTCTTGAGCAAAGCCCAATGCTGCTGCCGCGCCAGTCATACCTGCGCCAACGACGACAACATCATAAGATTCGATTAATTTATTCATACGTTCGCTACTATTTATTGTTTAATAAAGGTTGTTGTTTGATAACAGTGACCACGTTGATAAAGGTATTGTACCGAAAAATGATGATTCTCACAGGAAATAAGACATTGAAGGCTTAGAGGTTATTCGCGTCCTTCATCTTTATAACCTTACAAACAGTGTATTTTGCTGAAAATACTTTAATTCGCACAAAAAATAACCACAATTTTGCAACATCCTCTGGTCACTGATGCCGCAAATGAATACAATACGTGCTAATTTTAAAACAATAGGCAAATTGCCTGCCCTTAGATTTCGTGTGGTGATATTATTTTAAATATCTTTGCATTTATCCCATCATACAATGATGTCCTTAATCAAAATGCATGCGAGTTCCCAAATATAAGGGGTAGGACTTTGGATTTACAACGCGTTTCGGAGTCCATTACACTAGCCGCTTCGAAAACACCGGATATACGACATGTCGACGAATAAAAAGCTATACATTAAAACTTGGGGTTGCCAGATGAATGAGTATGACTCATCCAAAATGGTTTCTTTATTAGAAAATACCCATGGTTATCAACTCACTGAAATTGCAGAAGAAGCCGATTTATTACTGCTTAATACCTGTTCAATTCGTGAAAAAGCACAAGAAAAAGTCTTCCATCAACTTGGTCGTTGGAAGTTTTTTAAAGACAAAAACCCTGACATTATTATTGGTGTAGGCGGCTGTGTCGCTTCACAAGAAGGGGATTTTATTCGCCAACGTGCGCCAAGCGTTGACATCGTTTTCGGCCCGCAAACTTTGCACCGTTTGCCTGAGATGATTAATCAAGTTCAAGGTACCCGCAGCCCAGTTATTGATATCAGCTTCCCTGAAATTGAAAAGTTTGACCGTTTACCTGAACCTCGTGCCGAAGGGCCAACGGCTTTCGTTTCGATTATGGAAGGCTGTAACAAGTATTGCACCTTCTGCGTAGTGCCTTATACCCGTGGTGAAGAAGTTAGCCGCCCTTGTGATGATATTCTATTTGAAATCGCACAGTTAGCTGCACAAGGTGTACGTGAAGTTAACTTACTGGGTCAAAATGTGAATGCCTACCGTGGCGCAACTTTTGATGGTGAAATTTGCTCATTTGCAGAATTACTGCGTTTAGTCGCCGCTATTGATGGTATAGACCGTGTTCGCTTTACCACTAGCCACCCAATTGAATTTACTGACGATATCATCGAAGTTTACCGCGATACTCCAGAATTAGTCAGCTTCTTGCATCTACCTGTGCAAAGTGGCTCAGACCGCGTTCTAACGATGATGAAACGTGCTCATACGGCACTTGAATACAAAGCCATTATTCGTAAACTACGCGAAGCACGCCCTGGTATTCTTATTAGTTCAGACTTTATCGTGGGCTTCCCCGGTGAAACAACCGAAGACTTCGAAAAAACCATGAAACTGATTGCTGACGTGAATTTTGACATGAGCTACAGCTTTGTTTATTCCGCGCGTCCTGGTACGCCAGCTGCAGATTTACCTGACGACGTAACGGAAGATGAAAAAAAACAGCGTCTATACTTACTGCAACAGCGTATTAATCAGCAGGCATTAAGCTTCAGCCGCCAAATGGTGGGAACCATTCAACGTATCTTAGTTGAAGGAACATCACGTAAAAACGTTATGGAGCTGTCTGGACGTACTGAAAATAACCGTGTCGTGAACTTTGAAGGCACACCGGATATGATTGGTAAATTTGTGGATGTCGAAATTGTAGATGTCTATACCAACTCATTACGCGGTAAAGTCATTCGTACAGAAGACCAAATGGGTCTTCGCGTTCATGAATCACCAGAGTCTGTTATTGCACGCACCCGTAAAGAAGATGAGCTAGGTGTTGGTAGTTTTCAGCCCTAAGCCACAACCATAGGATATTCAGTGACCGAGACAAAAAATTTGCAAATCGCAACACAAGAAATCTTTCTAGAACCCGCAGATAACCAACGTTTAATGAGCCTCTGCGGGCCATTTGACGATAATATCAAGCAGCTAGAACGCCGCCTTGCTATCGAAATTAATCGCCGTGATAACCGTTTTAAGTTATCGGGTAAGCCGCTGAATGTTCAAGCGGCCAGCAAAATTTTGCGTCAACTGTATGTTGATACCGCACCTGTGCGCGGTGTTATCCCTGATATCGACCCTGAAAATATTCACTTAGCCATTCTGGATAGCCGTGTTTTAGAGCAATCTGCCGATAGCGTTCCTGACTACGGTAAAGCGGTGAATATTAAGACTAAACGTGGTGTGATCAAACCACGTACCCCAAACCAAGCGCAATATATCGCCAATATTTTAGACCATGATATTACGTTTGGCATTGGCCCAGCAGGAACTGGGAAAACCTATTTAGCGGTAGCCGCGGCAGTTGATGCCTTAGAACGCCAAGAAGTTCGCCGCATTCTGCTTACACGCCCTGCTGTTGAAGCCGGTGAGAAACTTGGTTTTTTACCAGGAGATCTCAGCCAAAAAGTCGACCCTTACCTGCGCCCACTTTATGATGCGCTATTCGAAATGTTAGGCTTTGAAAAAGTTGAAAAACTGATTGAGCGTAATGTTATCGAAGTCGCACCGCTGGCCTATATGCGAGGTCGTACGTTGAATGATGCTTTTATTATTTTAGATGAGAGCCAAAACACCACCATAGAACAGATGAAGATGTTTTTAACACGTATTGGCTTTAACTCTAAAGCGGTTGTGACGGGAGATATTACTCAGGTTGACTTGCCTCGCGGTAGTAAATCAGGCCTACGTCATGCCATTGAAGTGCTTTCCGAAGTCGATGATTTAAGCTTCAATTTCTTCCACAGTGAAGATGTGGTTCGCCATCCTGTTGTTGCAAAAGTCGTCATGGCTTATGAAGCATGGGAAGAACAAGATAATAAACGTCGCCAACAGTTACGTGAAGAAAAAGAACAGCAAAAGCAATTTGAAAAGCAGGAAAATCTATAAATGAGTGACATTATTCTCGACTTACAAATTGCGTGCGAAAACCCTGAAGGCTTACCTTCTGAAGCCGAATTTCAGCGTTGGTTAACCGCTGTTTTACCTAAATTTCAAGCGCAAAGTGAAGTCACTATTCGAGTGGTTGATGAACCAGAAAGCCATCACTTAAACTTAACCTATCGTGGCAAAGACAAACCAACCAACGTGTTGTCATTCCCCTTTGAGGCTCCACCAGAAATTGAGCTGCCTTTGCTTGGTGATTTAATTATCTGTCGCCAAGTCGTTGAACAAGAAGCTATCGAGCAACAAAAAACAGCAGAAGAACACTGGGCTCATATGGTTGTTCATGGTTGCCTTCATCTTTTAGGCTATGACCATATTGAAGATGATGAAGCAGAAGAAATGGAAAGTTTAGAAACCGAAATTCTGGCTGAATTAGGCTACGAAGACCCATATCTTGCAGAAAAAGAGTGACCTTACTATAATTTTTTGAGATATCTTTCTCAAAGAAAGCATTATTTTACAAAAAACTGACGGTTATTTTGCAGATAAACCGTCAGTTTTGTGCTAAAAAAGAATGTAGTAAACTGTTTTTATTAACTAACCTAATCTCCAAATACTTTGACTTGGGCTACTTTTTGTACCAAGTGCAGCCAACAACGCTGCGGTTCGATAATACGACGAGTGAATACTCTAAATAATTCGAATTGCAGCTAGGCGGCCAGCGAGGATATCTCGATGAGCATACATAAGTATGTGATTCGAGTAGCCGAGTGCAGCCAACAACGCTGCGGTTCGATGTATGACGAGTATTTTTTGAGGAAAAAAAAATTAACCGCCATGAGCGACGATAACTCTTCGAGTAGCGATAACCCTGGTCCTAAGAAAGGGTTCTTTGCACTGTTAAATCACCTATTCCATGGTGAACCTAAAAATCGTGATGATTTGGTCGAATTAATCCGCGACTCTGAACAAAACGATTTGATTGACCCTGATACTCGCGAAATGCTTGAAGGGGTAATGGATATCGCGGATCAACGCGTGCGCGACATTATGATCCCGCGTTCCCAAATTGTTACCTTAAAACGTAATCAAACGCTTGATGAGTGCCTTGATGTCATTATTGACTCTGCTCACTCACGCTTCCCTGTTATTAGTGAAGACAAAGACCATATCGAAGGGTTATTGATGGCAAAAGATTTACTGCCATTTATGCGTACCGACGCAGAACCTTTTAGTATCGATAAGGTATTACGCCAAGCGGTTGTTGTGCCTGAAAGTAAACGAGTAGACAGACTACTCAAAGAATTCCGCTCTCAACGCTATCATATGGCTATCGTTATTGATGAGTTTGGTGGTGTTTCTGGTCTAGTGACCATTGAAGATATTTTAGAGCTCATCGTAGGCGAAATCGAAGACGAGTATGACGACCAAGACGATGTTGATGTTCGCCAGCTTAGCCGCCATTCTTATTCTGTCCGCGCCCTTACGCAGATTGAAGATTTCAATGAAGCCTTTGGGACTCATTTTAGTGATGAAGAAGTTGATACGGTCGGTGGCCTCGTTATGCAAGCCTTTGGTCATCTGCCTTCTCGTGGTGAAACTATAACCATAGACAACTATCAGTTTAAAGTTGCGATGGCAGATAGTCGCCGGATCCTTCTGCTTCACGTAAAAATCCCAGACGACGCGCCAGTTCCAACTTTGGAAGAAGAAAAGACTTAATGAACTCAACGTCTATTTATCAAAGTCAGCGGTTGCGGTTACTGCTGGCTTTAATTTTCGGAGCCAGTGGAACGCTGGCTTTTTCGCCTTTTGACATCTGGCCTGCCGCACTACTTTCTATCCTTTTCCTCCAATTACTGACCTTGCAGCGCACGGTCAAGCAATCTTTTGCTATCGGCTTTGCTTGGGGATTTGGCTTATTCGGTAGTGGCGTTAACTGGGTTTACGTCAGCATTGCAGATTTTGGCGGCATGCCAGGCCCTGTTAACGTATTTATTGTTATTCTTTTAGCGGCATACCTTTCTCTTTATACCGGGCTTTTTGGCGCATTGATGGCCAAATTTGCCCCATATGCCAATATTTGGCGTTTAGTCTTTTTTGCCCCGGCGCTGTGGCAGGTTACTGAGTTTTTACGTGGTTGGGTTCTCACTGGTTTTCCATGGCTGCAATTTGGTTATAGCCAAATTGATGGGCCGATGAAAGCATTCGCGCCTATATTTGGGGTGGAAATGATTACGTTGCTATTATTTAGCATCAGTGGTCTGCTAGTACTCGCTATCCTACGCCGCAGCTTTATCGCGCTCGCTGTTGCTGCTGCCTTAATTTTTGCGCCATTAATTGCCAAAAATGTACAATGGTTTACCCCCCTTGAAGGTAAGAAAATGGAAGTCGCACTGGTTCAAGGCAATATTCCCCAATCAATGAAGTGGGAAGCCAGCTTTTTACAACAAACCAAAGACACCTATATGGAGCTCTCTCGCCCTTATATCGGTAAAGCGTCTTTGATTATTTGGCCTGAATCAGCAGTACCTTCCGTTGAGCTCGACAACCAAGCATGGCTTAAATCTCTCGACCAATTACTGGCAGAGTCGAACACTCAGTTAATTACGGGTATTGTGGATGCGCGCCCGATGGATGGTGAATACACTTTTTATAATACAATCATTGTATTAGGAGATAAAAAACCGTATTTATATCCATCTAAAAACCGCTATAACAAACACCATTTAGTGCCATTTGGTGAATATGTACCTTTAGAAGATTTACTGCGCCCTATCGCACCGTTCTTTAATTTGCCTATGTCAGGTTTTAGCCGTGGCGATTATGAGCAAATGCAATTAGCAGTTGGTAATATTCATCTCACTGCTGCTATTTGCTATGAAATTATTTTAGGTACACAGGTCAGAGATAACTTTAAACCTGATAGCGACTACTTACTTACTGTTTCAAATGATGCGTGGTTTGGAAAATCTATAGGCCCTTGGCAACACTTCCAAATGGCACGGATGCGTTCCTTGGAGTTAGGTCGCCCACTGTTGCGCTCAACCAATAATGGTATCACCGCAGTGATCAGTGCAGATGGCTCTATTCAAGATATGCTGCCACAATTTAAAACAGCGGCGCTTGCCACCGAAGTCACCCCAACAACAGGGCTGACTCCTTACGCACGTTGGAGTAATTATCCGATGTGGGGAGTGGTCGTTATATTTGGTATTCTCGGTTTTGCTATGAATAGACGTCAAAAGTAACGATGTTAACCCCACCTCGAGAGCTATAAATGAGGTGGGGAAATTGACTAAGCAACTAATAACCCTCGTACATCTGCAATTTTCACTGTCACAATACAACCTGCATTGAATTGTAAGAAATCATCTTCAATACCATCGGAAAAAATAACGCCGTTATCAGGCATTAATGACTCAACCGCTAACGGGTTACTCGGCTCTATCGTGCCAAATACCCATCTGGTTCCTGTCGTTTTACTTAAAAATGGCTCCCTAACACTAAACTGTAGTTTGCTTTCTCCCCAGCCGAATCCATTAGAAAGCGGATGTGACGTTGCCCCTGTAATGGCTTGCGCTCCTGCTAAGATAGATTGAAACCACCCCGTTGAACCTAACCCTGTCGATATAATGATCCCCGAAGAAGACTGAAACTCTTGTTCTCCATTCCAGTTCAATAAATAACGTGCCGATGTGTGGCTTTTCGGGCCAATAAATAAATCGTTCACCGCCAGTAGTGATTGCCCGTCATTGGTTGTTGCCTGCGCAAAAGTCACTGATTTTTGCTCAGCCTGACCTTTCAATGTTTTCGTTACCACCTCCTGTAATTGACTAATTTCAAATGGCAGTAATTTTCCATCCCACCTTGCAGGATCTGGGTTAATCGCAATAACGGGCTGACCTTTTAAATACTTTAACGTATTAGCCACTAAGCCATCCTGCCCAATCACAACGATAATGTCCTGCTTAGAAAATTGGTAGCTTGGTAATAATTTTCTTTCCAATAATTGAAATCGGCCTAAAGACTTCAAAATTGATTCAGCTTGGACTAATTGCCGCTGATATAAATCATGTTCATTCAGGTAATCATCGACTTCCACATGATTATGTTCCAAATAAAATTTTGCCTGAGGCCATGTATTGAAGCGTTCAATGAGCTCCTGTAAGCGAGTTTTACGTATCACGAGAATGAATCGAGCATCATCAATCTTATTCATTATTTCACCCCTTTTTCATTAACTGGCCAAATAAGTCAGGGGAAATATTTAACTCGCCAATTTTTCCTGCATTTTGTGCTAATGATTCAAATGCCATTGCCATCAATTGCTCTGGTCCCATTTTCGCTAACGCAAGCGCTTTTAAGTTCTCCACTGGTAATTGGCTATAAGCTTTCATTTTAGATTCAATCGCATAGGCATCTGCATCAGATTGGATCCGTTGGTTTTCCACGCTAAGTGCCACCAGCTCATTACGTTTTGCTTCCGCACTCACCTGTGCTGTTAATTCTTCTTGCTTAATCTCTGCACGTTCACGTAACAACTTACGCTCATTATCAAGGCGAGCTTCTTCAATTTGCTGCTCTTTGGCCTGCACAGATAAGTCCGTTTCTAGCTCAGCTTCTTTAATCGTCCTTTCTTGTTCGACAGAAAACTTTCGTCTGGCATAAATAGCATCATCCGCTTCTTTCAAAATGGATTCTCTCGCTTGTGCTTCTAATGCTTTGAGGGTTTCAGGTGAAGGTGCAATTGCCGCAATGGAAACATCTAAAATAGCGATGCCTAATGACTCTATTGCAGCTTGTTCTGCAAGTTGCTTGCTGACTAACGTCACCAATGATTGGCTAATCAATAATGCATCTCGTAATGAAGTAGTTTGTACCTTAGCTTGGATAATTGTTTGAGCTGCACGCACTACCCTGTCGCTCAGTTTAAGTGGATCTTCAGATGCATAACTTTTTCCATCTTTAGTTAAGTTAAAGTTTAAAACATCCGCCGTTTTTTCGGCGGCGACCACCTGAAAAGAAATTTGTCCCTGAATACGTAAACTTTGGAAATCAGAAGTTTGTAAATTAAAAATAAAGGGGGCTTCTTGTGCATTCAATGGAAGCGCCGCAATGGAGGTTTTGTCCGAGTTATACCAAAAACTGAGCCCTTTACCTTGTTTACGCACTTTTCCATTCACTGATTGAATAACAAAAGTTGATGAGTCTGCTTTGAAATATTTAAAGTTAAACATAGTGTATTCCTTGTTAATGTCTTTAAGACCTTAAATAATTATTGTCTTATAGACACAAACAAGTCAAGGGCTAAATGTCTTAATGACAATAACTATTTTTATCTGTATGATTTACCCCTAAACTTCATCTTTGATTTGAGTGGTAACAATATGAATGAAAAAGAATTTCTTGCTAGCTATGACAGAAAAGATTATTTATCGCCTTTACTGACTGTCGATGCCGTTTTGTTTGCTTACCATGAAAACACGTTGAAGGTATTACTGGTTGAACGAGCTAATTTCCCCGAAAAAGGGAAATGGGGCTTACCGGGAGGATTTATTGATGAACAACATGACCAAACCTTAGAAGAGACTATTTTACGTAAACTAAAAGAAAAAACAGGCGTGATCCCCCCTTATATTGAGCAACTTTGTACAGTTGGAAACCACCAACGTGATCCACGCGGTTGGTCTGTCACTGTTTGTTATACGGCTCTCATTGCTTACCAAGCCTGTGAAGCCCATATTGATACAGTAGATTCTGTCAGGTGGGTCTCTATTGATGAGATAGATCAGCTTTCTCTTGCATTCGACCATTTCAAACTCTATCAACAAGCGAGAGAACGTCTCAAGCAAAAATCTCTCTATTCGATAGTTCCAGGCTTTGCATTACCTGAAGTTTTTACCTTAGCTGAACTTCAACATGTCCATGAAGTTCTGATTGGTAAGCCCCTGCAAAATAAATCGTTTAGGCGCCGACTTGAACAAGCGGATTTGTTGGTTGATACTGGAGAAAAACGCCATGAGCGCGGTCGCCCGGCTAATTTATATCGCTTAAAACCACAATCAGCGGATTACCGTTTTATTCGTAATTTGGAATTTTAATTGTTGAACTGCCTGATAAATCAGTATTATCAGGCATTGCAATGAATGCTATTGGCAAATCGCAGGGGTTACAATATAAGTAAAAATGAGTTTATTAGACTTATGGTAATTATGCGTAATCCCTTCAGGGAACATTTCATGTAAAATATCCATACCTGCATTTTTACCGCAGTAGTTGCGATTCAAAATTTCACGCATATTTTGCTGCCAGCTATCGCCTTCCAATACGTTATCAGGGATCCCTTTGATGGTGTATTGGTAAAATAACATGCCATTTTTCGCGGTGACTTCAGTCAATAGCGTCACATCATCAATCAGCATAGGTAGTGATTTAGCCATGTCAGACAGAAAAATGCCCCGTAACATCGTTGGGTCATCATCGCCTTTTGCATTAAAGGCATTAATTTTGTCTTCTGTTGAATTAGCTTTTATTTCATCATAACGCTGTTCTATTTGTGAATTTCCGATCGTTCCTGACGGTTGTTCCGGTGCTGTTTTCTCTTCCACCTCAGGGGAACATCCCGCGATTAATACCACACCTAAAAATAATCCAACCACTTTTTTAAACATAGCCATCCCATTCACCTATTTTATTATTTATATAGCCGAATGAGTTTACCATAATGATAAATTAAACTTATAGGCAGAAAAATCCCCTTTTTTAGCCTAAAGGGGATGATAAAAAACTAAAAAGATGCCAACCACATCCGCATTTTTAGACCGTAAGAACTCGTCCAACCTGAAGTAAAGCTGACTAATTCACCGTTATCAATCACCATAAATGTGGGTGTTGCACTGACTCCAACCGAATTGGAAAGTTGCCCACTTATATCGTTGATCACAGGAAAGGTTAGCTCTTTGTTTTCCATCCCTTTGATTAAGCGAGATGTTTCACCTGAACGTATCGCTACTGAAATAATTGGCATACCTGATTGGCTTAATTCTGATACCATTGGCGAAGTCAAATTACAGACCCCACACCACGTCGCCCAGAAATAAACCAATATCGGCTTATCTTTACTTAACTCTGCCAATGAAACCGTCTCACCGTTGGCTAGAGTGTGTTGTTCCAATAATACAGGCGCAAGGGTTTGTGGCTTGCGCCATAAATCCATCACTGTAAAAGCAATAAATAAAATAATTGCCAAAACAATAATTTCTTTAGACCACTTTTTTATTTTATTCATATAGTTACTTACCTATTTGTTATCAAATAGTACAAATCAAAGATGTAAGAAACCAAAACATCCACTTAAAATGAATGCTTTAGCATTTAATTAAATATTTGTTTTCCTATCCTCTAATTCTAGAGTTTTGGATTGTTTAATCTTTATCCTCTAATTTTAGAATTTGGATTGTTTAATCTTTATCCTCTAATTCTAGAGTTTGGATTATTTAATCTTTATCCTCTAAATAATTCGCGTTGTGGCTAGGCGGCAAACGAGACTATCGTGGGGAGCATACACAAGTATGTGACCCACGTAGTCGAGAGCAGCCAACAACGCCACAGCGCGAAGTATGACGAGGATTATTTGAGCTTAGCGAGCTGCTCCTTCACTACAGCCTCAAACTGCTGTGCATCAATAGCACCTGGGATCAACTCATCACCTACCAATGTTGCTGGCGTACCATTCACACCCAGTTTCTCTGCCAGCATCATATTGGTACGAATGCCATCACGGCTCTTATCACTGGCTTTCAGTTTATCGTTTCCTGTCGCTTTAAGCGCATCTTTGATATTGGCATCTGATAGCATGCCTTGTTTTTGCATAAATTTGTGGTGTAGAGCTTCAAATGCTTTCGGGTCTTCTTGCCACAGTGTCATGGTTAACTGAGCTGAATCCATTGAAGTTTGGCCTTTAAATGGTAAATATTTAATTACCACAGCCACATCATCAGGGTATTTCTTCACAAGATCCATCAGTTGTGGGTCGAAACGCTTACAGAATGGGCAGTTAAAATCAGTAAAATTAACCAAAACTAACTTGGCATCTTTTTTACCAATTCGCGGGCTGGTTGGGTCATTAAACAAAGCATCGTGCTCCGCTTTTAACGTTTCTTTCATTTGGGCTTGTTGTCTTTCCCCTTGTTTAGCCTGCAGGGCAACAATCGCTTCTTCTAGAATTTCTGGGTTTTCAATCAAAGTATCACGTACTAATTTACGTACTTGCGCTTCTTGGTCTGCACTTAAAGGTGCCGCTTGTGCTACTGACCCCATCATTAGCGACGAAAATAAAACGGCTAAGATTGTTTTTTTCATTTTGTGGCTCCTTTGGCCTGATTCATAACGGATATTAGCGATTCACGGTCAAGTATTGTTGACAGTACTTCGCCTTCGGCCAAGTTAGGGCCATAAATTTGATTAAATGGAACAGCGACCTGCCCACGTTTTTGTAAAAATGCCGTAATTTCAGGTGAAGGTTTGGTCCAATCACCACGTAAAGCAACAACATCAGGTTCACTAAGTAGCTGTTGGATATCATCTCTTAGTAGTACATTGTATTTATTTGCCTTACACGTCACGCACCATTCCGCGGTAACATCAATGAAGACGCGCTTGTTATCCGCCAGCGCAGCCGCGATCGCTTGTTCAGTTAGTGGTTGCCAATTCACGGTATCTTTAACGAACGAACGGCTGCCGGAATGCTGCTCTTGCGTCATCCAAACAAACCCACCAGCAAAAGCGGCAAATAATATGAATGGCAAAATGGCCGCCCTTACACCACGCTTTATCGCGATAAAAACAACTAATAATACTAAGAAAATGACAGCAATCGCCGTCGAAGTAGGCACACCAAAATGCGGTATTAATAAGCTAATTAACCATAAGCTGGATACCAGCATCATTAACCCTAGTACGGCACGCAGTTTCAGCATCCACATACCTGGCTTTGGTAGTAAGCGAGAGATAACCGGAAAAGCAGCGATCAGTAGCCACGGTAAACTCATACCGACACCCAATGCAGTAAAGATCAACCACAACTCTTCCATTGGTGCAGCCAGTGCAAATGCTACGGCTGTGCCCAAAAATGGTGCAGAGCAAGGAGTTGCCAGTAATGTCGCGAATACCCCTTGCCAAAAATGACCGCTGCTACCATGCCCCCCAGCTGTCGCCAAGCGTGTATTGGCCTTGCTACCTAAGTTAATTTCAAATAAGCCAAATAAATTTGCAGTAAATAGCGCTGTTACCAATACCATAAAACCAATAAACCACGGGTTTTGGAACTGAATACCCCAACCGACAGCTTGTTGACCGACTCGTAATAACGTCATCAATAGCGCCAGTAACCAAAAGGAAACTAAAATACCGAGAGATGACAATAAAAACTGACGACGAATAGTATTTTGCTCACCATGAGGCACCATCAATACAGAGCCAAGTTTCATCGCTAACACAGGTAAAACGCATGGCATTAGATTAAGGATTAAGCCCCCCAAAAGTGCAAATAGCATCACCTGCCATAACGAAGCATTACTCACTTTTGATGCTATCGTGCCGCTAAATGCACTCACTTGATGGCTAATTTGCTGGGAAATATCGCCATCTGCAACCACAAAAGAAACTGTTTTACCGGTTAAATCGGGAGACTCGCCTCCCCAATCATCACCAACATCTATTGTTGCTGTTAAATGATTGCCTGTTGTCTCTATTACAGGCACGCCTAATGCAGCGCCTTCAACCACATCAGTGAAAATATTCGGTTGTTCCCAAGCGCTTCCTGTGCTTTTTTGTAATTCAATGATTAGCTTATCATTAGCAAAACCAACTTTAGTTTGCTCCACTAAACCACTTGATGGTGGAACTGCCCCTTTAGCTTGGTTAAATGCCCAAGTAAAGTCGGCAGGAGCGGGTTCTGTTAAATCGAGCTCAAACGGGTAATCGGTTAAAATACACACATTACTGCAGGTTGATAACGTGAGTGTTCCTGCTAGTTGATCGAGCTTTTCATTACTTGTGACTGTAATGGGGAAAACAATATCTCCCATATAGCCTTGAGTTGAAACACCCGCGACATCAAAGCGACCAGGTGTTGGCCATTGCCAATCGGTTGATTCAACAGGAGATGACCATACAATTTCAGGTGCAACTCCGCCTTCACCCGGCGAACGCCAATAGGTTTTCCACCCGTCATCAAGTTTTACGTCGAGCAAAATGTCAATTTTGCCATTTTCCTGTGCCGAACTTAATAACCTGACCTGCGCATGCCGTGGAGTGTTATCGTTCATCCACCCCGTATTCGCAGGTTGCAACCACCCCGTATCCGCAGCGTGTAAACTGCTCGAAAATAGTGCAAAAAATATAAAAAATGAATTAATTAAAAAACGCATTGTTTCCTCCTGAATAAATTACACAAACGAGTCCCTATCCGTTGTGTGCTAATTCCGAAGATTACAAAATTGTAAGTGTCGTCTGACTCTTGGAGGGGCATGCTTCTCTTCATTATTTGCTCTAGATATAAATAGATTAGTACAAAATAAAGTTAGCGCAGCCAAAGAAAGAAACATGAAGAAGAATGGTTCAAGAACAGCAGGTAGCAAAGTCATTAATGACTTAGCACTCAGTTCACAGCTGGAAAGATGTGTACCGCTGCTATCACTTTGTTTTACCTGTGATTGATCGATATAAGAAACGTGAGTACCTGTATTAATTTGTGCTTGCGCTAATACATCTGGCACAAAAAAATTGGCGAACAGAAGCTCTCCGACGGCACGTTGATTCATACAAACCAATACCATCAGACAGGCGAATATCACTAATCCTTTACCTAATTTTAAATGCCTGTTCATGCGCATCTTGGTATAACTTCCTGAAATAACACTAATTATGCGACTTTGATAACCATAACGATAAAAACCAATCTTTGACTAATACCGTTACCCCATCTATAAGTTAAATAGAGGTTACATCTTACACAGCAAAACATTCCGTACAAGTGCCATCAGCTAACTTTACAAATATCACTCTCTTTTTCAGTAAACAAAAATGCAGTTCTACCAAAACTAGGCACGCAAATTGCTTTATCTAATATATGGCATGAAACGAAGATAGCTTGCACCTTAATAGTGCGTGATTATCAGTTTAAGACAATTTTAGATGGCAAATCACCATGTTAGTGCGGTAATTCAAAAATTACCCAAATAATATGCGAGACAGCTCCCGAAATTGAAACAATTCGTTTTCATTAATTAACAAATTTAATTACTTTTTAACAACAATAAAACATATAGCGGATAATCGCGGGATTGTCTAAATCTGCGAAATATTTGCAAACACAACACTACGAAACCACAGTAATTCAGGCGTTATCTGGCGATAGCACCTTAAAATTACAACGGGTTTACACCGATGTTCTAAAGGAGTTGTAACTATGCGTATAAGTAAACTTGTATTATCGATGATGATTTTAGGTGCAACCTGCGCAGTTCAAGCAGAAGAGTTAAACGGCACTCTGAAAAAAATCAAAGACAACGGTGTAATAGTTGTTGGTCATCGTGAATCTTCCGTACCTTTCTCTTACTATGATAATAGCCAGAAAGTGGTTGGTTACTCACAGGATTATTCAAATGCCATTGTTGATGCAGTGAAGAAAAAATTAAACATGCCTGATCTGCAAGTCAAACTCATTCCAATCACATCACAAAACCGTATTCCACTCCTGCAAAATGGCACATTTGATTTTGAATGTGGTTCAACAACTAATAACGTAGAAAGACAAAAACAAGCCGCTTTCTCTAACACAATCTTTGTGGTTGGGACGCGCTTACTCACCAAAGGTGACTCTGGTGTGAAAGACTTTGCTGACTTAGCCGGTAAAAATGTCGTCGTGACCTCAGGTACAACGTCTGAAATTCTATTGAATCAGTTAAATGATGAAAAAAATATGAAAATGCGCATTATCAGCGCGAAAGACCATGGTGATTCGTTCCGTACCTTAGAATCAGGTCGTGCTGTTGCCTTTATGATGGACGATGCGTTGCTAGCAGGTGAGCGTGCAAAAGCGAAGAAACCGGATATCTGGGAAATCGTTGGCAAGCCGCAAACCGAAGAAGCTTATGGCTGTATGTTACGTAAAGATGACCCTCAATTTAAAGCGCTTATCGATGAAACCATTGCGAATGCACAAACATCAGGTGTCGCTGAAAAATCCTTTGATCGCTGGTTCAACCAACCTATTCCTCCGAAAAATCTGAACCTGAAATTTACGTTGTCCGATGAAATGAAAGCCTTATTTAAAGAACCAAATGATAAAGCATTAAACTAATAAAAAGACAAACAGGGTATTACTGAAGTAAGAATTGCAAGGCGGTCGTTCCCCGCCTTGCATCCTCTTTTACGACAGTATTCGGGAATTTCATTGCCCACAGGAAGTCAATATTATGTCTATTAATTGGAATTGGGGGATTTTCCTTCAGGAAGCCCCATTTGGGAATACCACCTACTTAGGGTGGTTAATATCTGGCCTCGAAGTCACCGTAACACTTTCTATTTGCGCCTGGATCATCGCATTCCTAGTTGGTTCATTTTTCGGTATTTTACGTACTGTACCTAACCGTTTTTTAGCTTTTTTAGGCACCGCTTACGTAGAGTTATTCCGTAACGTACCGCTTATCGTACAATTTTTTACTTGGTATTTAGTTATTCCAGAACTTCTTCCTCGTTCAATCGGGGATTGGTTTAAAATGGAATTGGATCCTAACTACCAATTCTTTATTTCCTCAATGCTTTGCCTTGGGTTATTTACCGCAGCACGAATGACTGAGCAAGTACGTGCAGCCATTCAGTCACTGCCTAGAGGGCAAAAAAGTGCCGCACTCGCAATGGGGCTCACTTTGCCACAAACCTATCGCTACGTTCTATTACCCAATGCCTATCGGGTCATTTTGCCACCAATGACCTCAGAAATGTTGAACTTGGTTAAAAACTCAGCCATTGCGTCAACCATTGGCTTAGTCGATATGGCGGCACAAGCAGGAAAGCTATTGGACTATTCTGCTCACGCATGGGAATCCTTTACCGCAATTACATTAGCTTATGTCGGTATTAACGTCATTATCATGATTCTGATGACGTTATTAGAGCGCAAAGTTCGCTTACCAGGCACCATTGGAGGGCGATAAAATGATGTATGAATTTGATTGGAGCTCAATTGCTCCGAGTATGCCCTTTTTAATCGATGGCTTCATTGTCACTGCGAAAATTACACTGACCGCGATAGTGGTAGGAATTTTGTGGGGAACGGTTTTGGCCGTGATGCGGTTATCCACATTCAAGCCAATCAGCTGGTTTGCGGCTCTGTATGTGAATACATTCCGTTCTATTCCGTTGGTTATGGTTTTGCTGTGGTTCTACTTAATCGTTCCTAGCTTATTACAAAATGTTCTAGGCTTATCACCAAAAAATGATATTCGTTTAATTTCTGCAATGATAGCCTTCTCTCTTTTTGAAGCCGCTTATTATTCTGAAATTATTCGCGCGGGTATTCAAAGTATTTCACGAGGACAAGCCTCTGCAGCGTTAGCTTTGGGAATGACAAATATGCAAACCATGCGGCTCGTAGTATTACCGCAAGCCTTTAAAGCCATGGTGCCACTGTTGTTAACTCAAGGAATTGTTCTGTTCCAGGACTCATCCCTCGTGTATGTACTCAGTTTGACAGACTTTTTCCGTACTGCCACCAATATTGGTGAGCGTGATGGGACACAAGTAGAGATGGTACTGTTTGCGGGTCTGGTGTACTTTATTGTCAGTTTTGGCGCTTCTATGTTAGTGAATTATCTTAAGAAAAGGACTGTTTCATGATAACCCTGAAAAATGTATCCAAATGGTATGGCCAATTTCAGGTGCTTACAGACTGCACAACTGAAGTTAAAAAAGGTGAAGTTGTGGTTGTGTGCGGGCCATCTGGTTCTGGTAAATCCACATTAATAAAAACAGTGAATGGTTTAGAACCAATTCAACAGGGTGAGATTTTTGTGAATGATATTCAAGTTAATAACAAAAAAACTGACCTTGCAAAACTTCGCTCTAAAGTTGGGATGGTATTCCAACACTTCGAGCTATTTCCTCATTTGTCGATTATTGAAAATCTGACATTGGCGCAAGTTAAAGTATTAAACCGCGATAAAAAAGAAGCTGAAGCAAAAGGTTTGAAATTATTGGAACGCGTGGGTTTATCCAGCCATGCCAATAAATTCCCAGCTCAGCTTTCAGGGGGGCAGCAGCAACGTGTCGCTATCGCTCGAGCGCTGTGTATGGACCCAATAGCAATGTTATTTGATGAACCCACTTCAGCACTAGACCCAGAAATGATCAATGAAGTCCTTGATGTTATGGTTGAATTAGCCAATGAAGGCATGACCATGATGGTGGTTACCCATGAAATGGGCTTCGCCAAAAAAGTGGCTAATCGCGTTATTTTTATGGATGAAGGCAAGATTGTTGAAGACAGTAAAAAAGAAGACTTTTTCGCTAACCCACAATCTGATCGTGCAAAAGATTTCCTCGCAAAAATTCTCCATTAATCTTTCTCAGGGAGCCACTAGGCTCCCTAGCCTTAACACTCATTCATGCAGGTCAATATTGTTGCACTATAAGTATTGCCTAAGCGAATAAATCAACAACAACTTGCTGAATTTGAAATAGTTCACGAAACCACTACCATTTCACTGGTTTTTTAGTTAAGTTGTTTGGTTATCAGCGTTAAATATCCTGATCCGTTCCCCGAAAAACAATATCCAGCTTCCCCCTATTAGGTTCAGCTAATCAACTATTGTTGTTTTCGGTCTAGATCCGCTATGCTATGCGGATCTCAATTAAGAAAGACATTCACGCTACAGATGTAGCCTTTATTCACCATAGGATTATCGGTGCCATGCAAGAACAATATCGTCCAGAAGATATAGAGCCTAAAGTACAGCGTCACTGGGATGAAAAAGCAACTTTCAAAGTGACAGAAGACAACAGCAAAGAAAAATACTATTGCCTGTCCATGCTACCTTACCCTTCTGGTCGACTACACATGGGCCACGTACGTAACTACACCATGGGTGACGTTATCTCTCGTTACCAACGTTTGTTGGGGAAAAACGTTCTTCAACCAATTGGTTGGGATGCGTTTGGCCTGCCAGCTGAAGGTGCTGCAGTTAAAAATAATACTGCGCCTGCGCCATGGACTTACGCTAATATCGATTACATGAAAAACCAGCTGAAAATGCTCGGCTTCGGTTACGATTGGGATCGTGAAGTTACCACTTGTACTCCTGAATATTACCGTTGGGAACAATGGTTCTTTACTAAACTGTATGAAAAAGGTTTAGTGTACAAAAAAACTTCTGCGGTAAACTGGTGCCCTCACGACTTAACCGTTTTGGCGAATGAACAAGTGGTTGATGGTTGCTGCTGGCGTTGTGACACCCCGGTTGAACGCAAAGAAATCCCACAGTGGTTTATTAAAATTACCGACTACGCAGAAGAGCTGCTCAACGACCTCGACAAATTAGATGACTGGCCAGAGCAAGTCAAAACCATGCAACGTAACTGGATCGGCCGCTCCGAAGGGACTGAGATCACATTCAATGTTGCAGACCGCGATGAAACCTTAACGGTTTATACCACTCGCCCTGATACCTTTATGGGGGCAACTTATGTGGCTGTTGCAGCAGGTCACCCTCTGGCTAAAGAAGCCGCGACAAATAACCCTGAATTAGCCCAATTTATCGATGAGTGCCGTAACACCAAAACTGCGGAAGCGGATATGGCCACCATGGATAAAAAAGGTATGGCAACCGGCTTATTCGTTATCCATCCATTAACCCAAGAAAAACTGCCAATTTGGGTCGCTAACTTTGTTTTAATGGAATACGGTACTGGTGCAGTTATGGCCGTTCCTGCTCATGACCAACGTGACTGGGAATTCGCCCACAAATACAACTTACCTATCAAAGCGGTTATTGCTGATGCTGATGGCAACGAGCCTGATTTATCCCAAGAAGCGATGACTGAGAAAAATGCACTGATTAACTCAGGTGAATTCAGTGGATTAGACCACCAAGCAGGTTTCAATGCTATTTCAGATAAACTCGTTGCGCTGGGTGCTGGTCAACGCAAAGTAAACTACCGCTTACGTGACTGGGGTGTTTCACGTCAACGTTACTGGGGTGCCCCAATCCCAATGGCAACATTGGAAGATGGCACTGTGGTTCCGGTTCCTGAAGATCAGTTACCTGTCATTTTGCCAGAAGATGTCGTAATGAACGGTATTACAAGCCCGATTAAAGCAGATCCTGAATGGGCCAAAATGACTATTAATGGTCAACCTGCATTACGTGAAACCGATACCTTCGATACCTTTATGGAATCTTCTTGGTACTATGCACGTTATACCTGCCCGCAATATGACGACGGCATGTTAGACCCTGAGGCAGCAAACTACTGGTTACCGGTTGACCAATATATTGGTGGGATCGAACACGCCATCATGCACTTAATGTATTTCCGCTTCTTCCATAAATTGATGCGTGATGCAGGGTTAGTCAACTCCGATGAACCAGCAAAACGCCTGCTGTGCCAAGGCATGGTGCTGGCTGATGCATTCTACTACACAGGTAGCGATGGCCAACGTGTTTGGGTGTCCCCAGCCGATGCCATTGTTGAACGTGACGACAAAAACCGTATAACTAAAGCGGTAGACAATGAAGGCCATGAACTGGTGTATACCGGTATGAGCAAAATGTCTAAATCGAAAAACAACGGTATTGATCCTCAATTAATGGTCGAAAAATATGGTGCGGATACCGTTCGTCTGTTTATGATGTTCGCTGCTCCACCAGAGTTAACCCTTGAGTGGCAAGAATCCAGCGTTGAAGGTGCTAACCGCTTCGTGCGTCGCGTTTGGCGTTTAGTGCATGAGCATTCACAAAAAGGTGCAACTTCACCTTTAGATATCAGCACATTAACACCTGAACAAAAAGACTTACGTCGTGACCTGCACAAAACAATCGCGAAAGTCTCCGATGATTTCAGTCGCCGTTATGCATTTAACACCGCGATTGCCGCTATCATGGAGTTCTTGAACAAATTAGTTCGTGCACCACAGGAAACCGAGCAAGACCGTGCATTAGTGCAAGAGTCTCTCGAAGCAATCACACTGATGCTATCTCCAATCATTCCACATGCTTGCTTTGAAATGTGGAAAGCGCTCGGTCACCAAACAGACATCGATTTCGCACAGTGGCCTATTGCTGATGAAAAAGCCATGATTGACGATACCAAACTGGTCGTCGTTCAAGTTAATGGCAAGGTTCGTGGTCGCATTACCGTTCCGGCTGATGCAAACCAAGAATTTGTCTTAGACATGGCAAAAAATGAACCGAGCGTAGCGAAATACCTTGAAGGTGTTGGCATCCGCAAAGTAATCTATGTTCCAGGCAAATTGCTTAACCTTGTTGTAGGTTAATATTAGGTTATTGGCAGATAAGGAGGCCAGGTGCGTTATCTGATAACATTATTTTTGAGCCTAGCGGTGCTGGTCACCGCAGGTTGCGGTTTTCGTCTTCAAGGAACAACTCAAATTCCTGAAGAACTGAGAACATTGCAGCTAAGTTCAAGTGACCCATATAGCTACCTTACAAGGGCGCTTAGGGAACAACTGCGGCTCAATAACGTGACCATTCTTGAAACGGGAAGAGCCGATGTTCCCATTTTGAAAGTTCTGAGCTCTAATGAAAATACTGAAACTGTGTCTGTTTACCAAGATGGTAAAGCGGCAGAGAAACAATTAACACTGGTAATGAATGTGCAAGTGTTGATGCCTGATGGAGCTATCTATCCTTTACAAAGCCGTGTTGAACGTACTTTCTTCGACAACCCTTTAGAAGCGCTTGCGAAAGATGCTGAAAAAGAAATTGTAAGTCAAGAAATGCAAGAACAAGCTGCACGTAATATTGTGCGTAAATTATTGCTTGTTCATTCAGCAGAACTTGAGAAGGCAAAAAACCAAGCGGCTGATGCGAATACTCAACCATAATGACGCGTATCTACCCTGAGCAGCTGGCCTCTTCGTTACAAGAGTCTCTAAGAGGCCGCTATTTAATTTGGGGCAATGAGCCCCTTCTTCTTCAAGAAAGCCAAGATGCCGTCCGCAAAGCTGCACAAGAACAAGGCTTTGAAGAGCATTTTTCGTTTTCTCTTGAGCAAAATACTGACTGGGATGAAATTTTTAGTCTCTGTCAAGCTTTAAGCCTGTTTGCTAGCCGCCAAACACTCACTCTGCTGTTACCTGAAAATGGCCCTAACGCCGCTATGGCAGAAAAGTTGAATCAACTGGCGCAGCTACTCCATTCAGACCTGCTTCTTGTGTTACGCGGCCATAAACTCACGAAAGCACAAGAAAACAGTGCTTGGTTTAAAGCAATTAGCCAAGATTCCATTTATATCAGTTGCCTGACCCCTGAATATCAACGGTTACCACAATGGGTTTCTAAACGCGCCTACAGTATGCGGCTTTCTTTAGAAGCCGAAGCTAACCAACTACTTTGCTACTGTTATGAAGGGAATTTACTTGGTTTAGCGCAAGCGCTTGAACGGCTATCCCTGCTTTATCCAGATGGTAAACTTACCTACCCTCGCGTCGAAAGTGCCGTGAATGATTCAGCGCATTTTACGCCCTATCATTGGGTTGATGCCCTATTGGCTGGTAAATCGCGCCGTTCTTGGCATATTTTAGAGCAACTGCAACAAGAGGATGTTGAGCCCGTTATTTTATTGCGCTCAATCCAACGCGATCTGATGCTGCTAATTACATTGAAACGCCAATCTGCAACAACCCCATTAAAAACATTATTTGATCAACACAAAGTATGGCAAAACCGCCGAGGTGTGCTCACGGAAGCCTTACAACGCTTAACATTGCATCAATTGCAATCTGCATTAATGTTATTAACGCAAGCAGAAATCAATATTAAACAAGATTTTAGCCATTCGCCATGGCCTGACCTGCAAACACTGTCTATGCTATTATGCGGTAAAGCATTTGCAGAGAATTTTATTCATGAGTAATTCATTTTCAAAACAACATAACTTGCTAGCATTATTCGGCGGGACATTCGACCCCATTCACTTTGGCCATTTACGCCCTGTACAAGCCCTTGCCCAACAAGTTGGCCTCGAAAAAGTGATCTTGCTACCTAACCACGTTCCTCCCCATCGCCCACAGCCAGAAGCAACACCAGCACAACGTTTAGAAATGGTGAAGTTAGCAACACAAGATAACCCTTTATTTGCTATCGATACGCGTGAATTAGCGAAAAATAGCCCTTCTTATACAATCGAAACACTGGCCGAATTACGCCAAGAAATGGGGGCGGAAAAGCCGCTTGCGTTTATTATTGGTCAAGATTCTTTATTGTCGATTAATAAATGGTACGGGTGGGATCGAATTCTAGATAACTGCCATCTATTAGTCTGTTCGCGTCCAGGATATGCCACTCAATTTTCCGACCCTATAATGCAAAACTGGTTATTAGAACATCAAACAACAGACCCAATTGCTTTAAACCAAGCGGCCAATGGGTACATTTTTATTGGGGATACCCCATTGGTAAATATCTCTGCAACAGAGATCCGCGAAAAATTAAGCTCAGGCGACTCTTGTCACGAATTAATTCCAGATGCGGTTTTGCAATATATTCATCAACAGCACCTTTACCAACAATAAGGGATCTCTCTTATTGAACAACTATTAGGATATGGCTCAAAAATAACTTGCTGCATTAAATAGTTGTCTGGGTATTGAACAAGCAATTGCTTCATCATCTCTAATGGCCTGTTTAGTGGTAAATTACCCGCTAAATAGTCATTAATCAGCCATGATAAGCGTTTTTTCTCATCTTTCGTGGCTTTATGTTTGAAATAGCCTTGCATATGGTTCAGCGCATTAACTTCAATATTTTTTGCTGGCACTGCCGCCAATATTTCCATTAAACAGGCTTTATATTGATTTAAAAAGCACATAAGGTCAGTAGTGCTTTTAATACTCGCCACTAATCGCCCCGTATACTGGTAGCCAATTGGGGAATACGCCATGATGAGATATTTATGGCAACTATGAAATTGAATCATGTTGTGATGTGTTAGCTCGTTATATAAACCGTCTAATCTTTGTATCGTATACAATTTCGTTAGAAAGCAATCCCAAGACGCTATATCTTGTAGCTTATCATCCGTTAATATCGGAATATTAGCAGGGAATAGCCCTTGTAATTTAGCAAGTTGCTGTCCAGAACAAATAATACCATTAACCTTATTTTGCATCCCCTCATGAGTGAGCTTCGTTACAAATTCAACCATAGAATTCACCTGTCGATGAATATTAGCGGGTAGATGATTAATTCCTTCAAATATAAAAACTTTTGGTTTAATTATTTGCACAATACATATCTCATTCTAAAATATTTGTCAGGAGTACAGTTTTTAGCGTTATTTTGTAAAGTTAGCACAAACTTCTTGCTCAAATGTACGGATATCCCTATAAATTTCACTCCACGATGAATAAAAAATAATTTAGCCGATTTTTCTTAAAATCTAGGGTAAAATAGCAGGGCTGTTAATATGTTTACTGTGTTATCAGCGATTATTTTATCTACAAACTACAAACAGTGTTTAACGCGATATTCTGTTTATTTGAATAAAAGGTGAACCTTTTGCAAGGAACTGAACTCCAACAATTTATTATCGATCAGCTTGATGATGCTAAAGCAGAAGATATCATTACTATCGATGTTCAAGGGAAATCAAGTATTACCGATCAGATGATCATCTGTACAGGGACATCAAGTCGCCATTTGATGTCAGTCGCTGACAGGTTAATCGAAGCTTGCCGTAAAAATGGTTTAATGCCATTAGGTGTTGAAGGACAAGGTATTTCTGATTGGATAGTCGTCGACCTTGGCGATGCCATTGTTCATATTATGCAAGATGAAAGTCGTCGTATGTATGAATTAGAAAAGCTCTGGAGCTGAGTTTGAAATTACAGCTCATTGCCGTTGGAACAAAAATGCCGGACTGGGTCCAGACCGGCTTTATGGATTACCTCCATCGTTTTCCTAAAGATATGCCATTTGAATTAACGGAAATTCCTGCAGGAAAACGTGGGAAAAATGCAGATATAAAACGCATTCTAGAAAAAGAAGGCGAATTAATGCTCGCAGCCGTAGGTAAAGGAAATCGCATCGTCACCTTGGATATTCCAGGCGATCGTTGGGACACCCCAAAACTTGCCGTACAACTCGATAAATGGAAACAAGATGGCCGTAATGTCAGCTTATTAATCGGTGGTCCCGAAGGCCTTGCGCCTGCTTGTAAGGCAGCGGCAGAGCAAAGTTGGTCACTATCACCACTTACGCTACCTCATCCACTGGTTCGTGTCCTTGTTGCCGAGAGTCTTTATCGCGCATGGAGTATTACGACTAACCACCCTTATCACAGGGAATAGTCAGGTTTAAATATGTTCAAAATGGCAATGGGATGAAAACACAACGCACCCCTTTTCGCGACCATACCGCTGAATCAGTTTTATTTATCCGCCGAGCGCTTATCGCCTTCGGTGTGATTGTCATTTTAACATCTATTCTTGTGACCAATTTGTATCACTTACAAATTGTCCGGCATGAAGATTATCAAACGCGGTCAAATGATAACCGAATTAAATTGGTGCCTATTGCACCAAGCCGTGGGATTATTTATGACCGCCGAGGGACTCAACTCGCCCTTAATAGCACGTTTTACCAGCTAGAAATCGTGCCTGAAAAAGTCAGTAATCTGCAAGAAACCTTAGATAACCTTCGTAATGTGGTAGATTTAACTGACGAAGACATTACTAATTTTGAAAAAGAGCGTAAACGCTCACGTCGGTTTACCTCTATTGCATTGAAAACCCAGCTCAACGAAGTTCAAGTTGCTCGTTTTGCCGTTAATCAGTACCGTTTTCCCGGTTTAGAAGTCAAAAGTTACCAACGACGCTCTTACCCATATGGTTCCGCATTAACTCATGTGATTGGCTATGTGGCGAAAATCAATGACAAAGATGTTGAACGTCTTGATAAAGAAGGTTTATTACCTAATTATGCAGCTAGTCATGATATCGGCAAATTAGGTATTGAACGTTATTATGAAGATGTCTTACACGGTAAAACCGGCTATGAAGAAGTTGAAGTGAATAGCCGCGGTCGCGTTATTCGACAATTGCATGAGCAACCACCGCAAGCAGGTCGAGATATCTACCTCACTATTGACCTCGAATTACAAATTTATATCGAAAAATTGTTAACCACTAGCCGTGCAGCCGTAGTGGTCACTGACCCACGTAATGGCGAAATTTTGGCTCTGGTGTCTAATCCAAGTTATGACTCTAACTTGTTTGTAAACGGTATCTCAAATAAAGATTATCAAGCGTTATTAAATAACCCTGACAGACCGTTGATAAACCGAACAACTCAAGGGTTGTATCCCCCTGCTTCGACAGTAAAACCCTTTATTTCTGTTGCGGCATTAAGTGAAAAAGTAATTACCCCCAATACAACTATTTTTGACCCTGGTTGGTGGCAATTACCTGGTTCGGAAAAGCGTTACCGTGACTGGAAACGTTGGGGACACGGCAAACTCAATGTATCAAAATCTATTATTGAATCTGCAGACACCTTCTTCTACCAAGTCGCTTATGATATGGGAATTGACCGTATTTCTGAATGGATGAGCCGTTTTGGTTTTGGTGATTATACCGGAATTGACCTTGCAGAAGAACGTTCTGGTATCATGCCGACCCGTGAATGGAAACAAAAACGCTATAAAAAGCCTTGGTATCAAGGTGATACTATTCCAGTTGGGATCGGGCAAGGCTATTGGACTGCAACGCCAATTCAAATGTCAAAAGCATTAATGACATTAATCAATGATGGCCAAGTTAAAACCCCACATTTGCTTTACGGCACAAAATTGGGTAATGCCATGGTTCCTTATGAAGACAAAGAAACCAAACAAATTGGCGATATCAATTCCGGTTTTTGGGAGCTAGCGAAGCATGGAATGTACGGTGTCGCCAATGCACCGAATGGTACTGGGCGCCGTAGTTTCATTGGTACCCCTTATAAAGCGGCGGCAAAATCGGGTACTGCGCAGGTCTTCAGCTATGAAACCTATAATGCCAGTAAACTTGCTGAGCACCTCCGTGACCACAAATTGATGATTGCTTATGCTCCGTATGATAAACCCACGATTGCCGTTGCAATTATTCTGGAAAACGGGGGCGCGGGCCCAGCAGTCGGTGATATTGTGCGGCAAATATTTGACCACGTTCTTCTTGGTGATAACCGTACTGAAGTTGCGGTGTCAGCAACCAATGCAGGAGAAGACCGATGATGCATAATCCTAAGAATAACAATGAGCTATAAAGAATATGACAGACGATAAGAAAAAAATTTCGTTATCCACACGTCTGCATATAGATGTGCCTATGCTGCTAATTATTATCGCGTTGCTTGCATACAGCGCATTTATTATGTGGAGTGCTAGCGGCCAAGATCCTGAAATGATGGAGCGTAAATTAGGGCAGATAGCGACAGGCTTCGTCGTAATGATAGTAATGGCGCAGATCCCTCCTAGAATGTATGAAAATTGGGCGCCTCACCTGTTTATCTTCTGCGTTATTTTACTGGTTTTTGTTGACGTCTTTGGGCAGATAAGTAAAGGGGCACAGCGCTGGTTAGACTTGGGTTTTATTCGGTTCCAACCCTCTGAAATTGCAAAAATTGCCGTCCCTTTAATGGTCGCTCGTTTCATGAACCGAGACCTATGCCCTCCTTCATTCAAAAATACATTAATTGCACTTGTATTGATTTTTGTACCAACATTATTAGTGGCTGCACAGCCTGACCTTGGTACCTCGATTTTAGTTGCAGCTTCAGGCCTATTCGTTTTGTTCCTTGCCGGAATGAGTTGGCGGCTTATTGCAGTTGCCGCCATTGCGCTCGCCGCCTTTATTCCACTACTGTGGTTCTTTTTAATGCATGGTTATCAAAGAGCCCGTGTCATGATGTTATTAGACCCAGAAACTGATCCACTAGGCGCTGGTTACCATATTATCCAATCAAAAATTGCGATTGGTTCTGGTGGATTAATGGGTAAAGGTTGGCTACATGGCACACAATCACAGCTTGAGTTTTTACCAGAAAGGCATACTGACTTTATTTTTGCTGTGTTAGCAGAAGAACTTGGCTTAGTCGGCGTGCTTATTTTACTTGGTTTATACCTTTTATTGATTATTCGTGGGCTTTATATTGCTGCTAGCGCACAAAATACTTTTGGTCGGGTTATGGTTGGTGGTTTGATCTTAATCCTTTTTGTCTATGTATTTGTGAATATCGGTATGGTCAGTGGTATATTACCGGTAGTTGGTGTTCCCCTCCCTTTAGTGAGCTACGGGGGATCCGCTTTGATTGTTTTAATGGCTGGATTCGGTATTATCATGTCGATACATACACACCGAAAATTCCTTTCCAAAAGTTTATAAAATGAGGCTTAGTATGCGTTTACAATGGATAATGCTTGGCGTCACTGCCGCGCTACTTAGTGGCTGTGTGACAGAAGATGTTAAACAACCAGCCCAAGTGCCAACCAATGTACCCACTCAAGATGTATTAGGTGCAGAGCCTCATTATGAGCCGTATCATCCAACTGCAAATAATGATTACTCACGCAATGGTCAACAGTACCAAATCGTACGCGACCCATCACAATTTAGCCAAGTGGGTTATGCGTCTATTTATGGTGCCGAGTCTGCAGGAAATATGACTGCGATTGGTGAACGGGTTAATCCAGTGGAATTAACCGCTGCTCACCCAACGTTACCGATCCCTAGCTATGTCCGTATCACCAACATGATGAATGGCCGGATGATGGTCGTGCGTGTTAATGACCGTGGGCCTTATACGCCAGGAAAAAGTATTGCCGTGTCACGCGCAACCGCTGACCGCCTGAATTTAATGCCGACGACAAAAATTAAAATTGATGCCATTCAAGTCGCTCAAGATGGCACCTTGTCAGGAACTGGAACCGTTGGCTCTAATTTTGTGAAACAAAGCTATGCATTACCAGGGCGTCCACAATTAGGTTCTGGCCCAATGGGTACCCCTGTGATGGAGAACTTGCCAACGCCAGAAAATACATTGCCCGTTCAGCAGCCAAAAGAGCCAATGCAGCCTACGATGCCTGACATGAGCTTACAAACACCAACGCCACCACCAACAACAACAACCGAAGAAGCGGTTCCTGAGCGTGGTTTTCTCGTTCAAGTAGGCGCCATTAGTAGCCAAACCAATGCGCAAAATATGCTGAATGAATTGAAAACACAGTTTAATGTTCCTGGGCGGCTACAACCTTATAATGGTATTTACCGAGTACAGTTAGGACCATTTAGTACAAGGCAACAAGCCGTTGAGGTTCAAGGCCGTTTACAGTCTGAAAAAAACCAATCGTCAATGGTCGTTGCGCCCTAGTACAACATAGCTTTAGGTTGCTCAGTTACATTTGATGCAACCTAAAGTTAGGCAATGTTAAACTGATAAAAAAATCATTGGTACAGTGCAAAAGTGGCTTTTTTCTGATCCTATTCTTTTGCTAAACTGCGCCTCCTTGTGTTAACCGAATTTCGGATGTAATGGTAAAACCATGAATAATGTCGCTCCATCACGCATCGTGCGTCATACAGTGCTGGGCTCCGCACTCCTTCTTATGACTGCGAATATTGCGAATGCTAATGAAACCTTCCCGAATACATCAATTCCTGCGGCACCCGCTATTGATGCAGAAGCTTATATCTTAATTGATTATAATTCGGGAAAAGTTCTCGCTGAAAGTAATGCCGACCAACGCCGCGATCCGGCAAGCTTGACAAAAATGATGACCAGTTATGTTATTGGTCAAGCAATTAAGTCAGGTAAAATTGGTGAAAATGATATTGTCACGGTCGGAAATGATGCGTGGGCTACCGGTAATCCGGTGTTTAAAGGTTCATCATTGATGTTCTTAAAACCTGGCGACCGTGTTAGCGTATCTCAATTAACTCGTGGTATTAACTTGCAATCAGGTAACGACGCTTGTGTCGCTATGGCCGACTATATTGCAGGGGACCAAGCCAACTTCGTTCAATTAATGAATGGCTATGTAAACAAATTAGGGCTGAAAAATACCCATTTTCAAACCGTTCATGGTTTAGATGCCGAAGGCCAATATAGCTCAGCCCGTGATATGGCGCTTATTGGGCAAGCACTCGTACGTGATGTGCCTGAAGAGTACGCAATCTATAAAGAAAAAGAATTTACCTTTAACAATATCCGCCAAACAAACCGCAATGGCCTATTGTGGGATAAGAGCCTTGCTGTTGATGGCATAAAAACCGGTCATACTAATGCCGCGGGCTATAACCTTGTTGCCTCAGCAACCGAAGGTGATATGCGCCTGATCTCTGTTGTTATGGGAGGTAAAAGCAGCAAAGGCCGTGATGCCGAAAGTAAAAAGTTACTCACTTACGGTTTCCGCTTTTATGAAACTGTTAAACCATTACAAGCCAATGTGGATTTTGCCAGCGTGCCAGTCTGGTTTGGTGATGAAAATGAAGTAAAATTAGGTGTCACTGAAGATTTATACCTCACCATCCCACGAGGTCGCTTAAAAGATTTAAAAGCCAGTTATGAATTAACAACCACTGAGCTTGAAGCACCATTAACCAAAGGGCAGCAAGTCGGTATCATTAGTTTCCAACTCGACGGAAAAATCATTGAACAACATCCTTTAGCCGTATTAAAAGATGTGGAAGAAGGTGGCTTTTTCAGTCGGTTAATTGACTATATTAAGTTACTCTTCCATCGCTGGTTTGGTTAGGGCTTGAAACTAAAATAAGTCATCCCCATATAGTAACTATCGAAATAAAGTAAGTATCGAAATGTTTGTTGGATGAATACATCTCATTGGCTGGTTTAATACCAGCCAATCTTTTTCAGCCAGCAGCCCAATTTAAAAATTAGGAGTGCCCATGAAAACGAAATTAGGTGAACTGCTTGAGTTCCCATGCCCATTAACCTACAAAGTGATGGGCTTGGCACAGCCTGAACTGGTTGATCAAGTTATTGAAGTGATACAACGCCATGCACCGGGTGATTACTCTCCAGACGTAAAACCGAGCAGCAAAGGCACGTATCACTCAGTTTCCATTACTATCAATGCCACCCATATTGAACAAGTGGAAACTTTGTATAGCGAATTAGGGGCATTAGAATTAGTTAAAGTTGTACTTTAATTTCTGTAAAAATAAACTACATCCCAAAGGTTAGCCATAACCGATTAAGGTGTAGTTTTTTATTTATTCTGCACTACAACGCCCTATAATTATTTTTTCTTGCTGATAGTACAAATAAAATAAGTTTTTCACCAAAAGATTCCTAATGAATAATAGCTTTTCATATCAATTCCCAAACCTAAAAATATAAATTTATCCAAATTCCTACCTTTTTCATACTTCACTCAGAAGAGTAGCGCTAACATATCTATAACATGACAAAACTAGCGCTCCCCCCCTACCAGCGTTATACTAAGTACTCATTTTTTCAGCTGGATGTTAAAACATTGTCAGAAAGAGCGATAATCGTACGTCAGTTAGGGCTCGCACCATACCGACAAGTATCTGATGCGATGCACCAATTCACCGAACACCGCATGCCTGAAACCTGTGATGAGATTTGGTTGGTTGAACACCCTCGCGTGTTTACTCAAGGCCAAGCCGGAAAAGCTGAGCATGTACTGGCACCCGGAGATATCCCTGTTATACAAAGCGATCGTGGTGGCCAAGTCACCTACCATGGGCCAGGCCAGCAAGTGATGTACGTGATGCTCGACTTAAAGCGCAATAAAATTGGCGTTAGAGAACTCGTCACCGCACTGGAAAATACCGTCGTGAATACCCTTGCCCACTTTAATATTGCAGCGTATCCTCGCCCTGATGCCCCTGGTGTCTATGTGAATGGCGACAAAATTTGTTCTCTTGGATTACGCATAAGGCAAGGTTGTTCTTTTCATGGTCTCGCTTTGAATATTGATATGGATCTTGAACCCTTTAATCGCATAAACCCTTGTGGTTACAGTGAATTAAAGATGACTCAGGTTAGTGATCTTGCTCCCAAAGTATCATTATCTGATGTTCAGCCTGTGCTAATTCGTCAATTCTGTGACACACTGGGATTTCATATTGTTCAATAATAATGCTATAATTTTTTAACATTTTTAAAAAATATTTTAATGAATGGATAACAGCCTTCATTTGGTTTTATTTAGAATTATCACTTATCCATCAGCATAAAAGATAACTGGAACCGTCATATTATGAGTAAACCAATTCAGATAGAACGCGGAATTAAATATCGTGACGCCGACAAAATGGCGCTGATCCCTGTCAAAAACGTTGTGACTGAACGAGAAGAAATTCTACGTAAACCTGACTGGATGAAAATTAGGCTTCCTGCTGACTCCACTCGTATTCAAGGCATTAAAGCAGCCATGCGCAAAAATGGACTGCATTCTGTTTGTGAAGAAGCGTCATGCCCTAATCTCTCTGAGTGTTTTAACCATGGTACTGCGACCTTTATGATTTTAGGGGCTATCTGTACCCGCCGCTGCCCATTCTGTGATGTTGCTCATGGCCGTCCAAATGCACCAGATGCCAATGAGCCTGAGAAATTAGCACAGACTATTAAAGATATGGCATTACGCTATGTCGTCATTACGTCAGTTGACCGAGATGATCTACGTGATGGCGGAGCACAGCACTTTGCTGATTGCATTAGCGCTATTCGTGAAAAAAGCCCATCGATTAAAATTGAAACGCTTGTTCCTGATTTCCGTGGCCGTATGGATCGCGCATTAGAAATTTTAACCGCGACACCACCTGATGTGTTTAACCATAACCTTGAAAACGTACCACGTGTTTACCGTCAAGTTCGCCCTGGTGCTAATTATGAATGGTCTTTAAAATTACTCGAAAAATTTAAAGAAGCCCATCCCGATATCCCAACTAAATCAGGGTTAATGGTTGGTCTTGGTGAAACCAATAAAGAAATTATCGAGGTTATGCACGACTTACGTCGCCATGGCGTAACGATGCTTACACTAGGCCAATACCTACAACCAAGCCGCCATCACTTACCGGTTAAACGCTATGTTAGTCCTGCTGAGTTCGATGAGATGAAAGAAGAAGCCATGGCAATGGGCTTCACTCACGCTGCTTGCGGCCCATTCGTTCGCTCTTCTTACCATGCTGATTTACAAGCTAAAGGTGAGGAAGTTAAATAGCCTCCATTATTTAACGTATAGACAAAAAATGCCTGATTGATATCAGGCATTTTTTTATCTATTGCAATAAAAAAACTCGCCCTAGATAACTAGCGCGAGTTTTCAGCTGTTCGTTTTAATCTTAATTATAAAAATTACAGAGGAATAACGTTAGCAGCAGATGGGCCTTTAGCACCTTCAGTAATTTCAAATTCCACTTTTTGGCCTTCAGCTAAGGTTTTGAAACCATCGCCCATAATCGCAGAAAAGTGAACAAATACATCTTTGCTACCATCTTCTGGAGTGATAAAACCAAAACCTTTAGATTCGTTGAACCACTTAACGTTACCTTTAACTTTAGACATCAAATATTACCTTTAAAATAAAATAGACACACCATCTGTATCAAGCTCAGTACATCAGATTTCTCAGTTACTTGTCTACAACCTAGATCACGAAAATGGACTAAAAAGATAAAAAAATATTATTTATCGATAGAATAGGTTCTGATTTCGACAATAATTCTTACCAATAGCAATTATCACAACCAATAGTATTATCTATAGCTAATTATTTAGATTTTACTTCTCATGTAAAAGTAGCCAGTCTTTGATATCCAAGCCCCCAGTATACCCCACTAATTTCCCATCATGCCCAAGTACACGATGACAAGGAACAATTAATGAGATTGGGTTACGTGAGTTTGCCATGCCGACAGCACGACAATAATTAGCTGAGCCTAACTTTAAAGCCAAATCTTTATAGCTCCAGCGTTCCCCATAAGGTATCCCACAAAGATGTTGCCAGACTTTTTTCTGAAATTCTGTGCCTTGTGGATTTAATGCCACCGTAAAAACGGTTCTTTTGTGATTAAAATATTCCTTTAGTTCTTTCACACAAAGCTTTGAATGCTCATTCTTCGTTTCTTTTTCTGTTTTTTCATCAACAAAATAAAGGCTCGTTATCCCGTTGTCATCAGCCGTAATATGGACCCACGGTTTAGGAAATTTATCCGGTGTTGCTAAATATTGATGGTACATAGTATCTCCTCAAAAGGACTCAATTACCTGATTGTATATACAGTTATAGTGTAAATTATTTCCACTTTGCAATGATCTTTTTTCTTAGAGTCTCTATCTGAATCATCTAATACGATATTTTTTTATTTTCAATGTTAATAACCACCTAGCTAACAATTAGAATAATTATCATTCAACATTTCATATTCACTACATATTGTATGGTTGATAAATTTAAAATCCATATATAGTATTTATGTGCCACGCGCCTTATTTTTAATGCGAATAAACATTCAAAAGGTAAATAACATGACTGAGATTACCATTTATAGTAAACCTAACTGCGTTCAGTGTAATGCTACTTATCAAGCCTTAGATCGCAAATCTATTTCCTACCAAATTATTGACCTTACTGAAGATAGCCAAGCCCTTGAACTCGTAAAAAAATTGGGTTATCAACAAGTCCCTGTTGTTATTGCAGGTGACAAACATTGGGCCGGTTTTCGACCTGACATGATTAGTCTATTAGCCGCTTAGGTGATGTCATGGAAACGGAATCACTCATCTATTTTTCAAGTCGCTCTGAAAATTGCCATCGCTTTATTGAAAAGCTCGGTATTCCTGCAACACGGTTACCTATTGGCAACCACGAAAATAGCCTAATTGCGACAAAACCTTATGTTTTATTACTACCAACCTATGGTGGTGGCGGTACAAAAGGGGCTGTTCCAAAAGAAGTGATTCAATTTCTTAATATTGAAGCCAATCGCGCATTTATCCGTGGTGTTATTGCTGCGGGTAATACCAATTTTGGTGATGCCTATGCGATAGCTGGAAATATCATCGCGCAAAAATGCCATATTCCCTACCTATACCGGTTTGAACTTCTTGGTACTGATAAAGATGTTCAATCCGTTCAACGAGGCCTAAAAACGTTTTGGCAACGTACAAACAACTAGAGTTATTCCAAATGGATAAAATGCAAAATATATCAGATGTGGATTATCATGCGCTCAATGCGATGTTGAATTTATATGATAACGAAGGCCGTATTCAATTTGATAAAGACAAAGAAGCGGCTCATCACTATTTTCGACAGCATGTGAACCAAAACACCGTATTTTTCCATGATTTAAAAGAAAAGTTAGACTTTTTAGTACAAGAAAACTATTACGAAAACAGTGTATTAGAACAATATAACTTTGAATTTATCAAATCACTGTTTAAACAGGCATACGCTCACAAATTTCGTTTTCAAACGTTTCTCGGTGCCTTTAAATATTATACTAGCTATACGCTGAAAACCTTTGATGGCAAACGCTACCTCGAACGCTATGAAGACCGCGTCTGTATGGTTGCTTTAACCCTTGCTCAAGGGGATGAATCCCTTGCTAAGTTGTATGTCGATGAAATTATTACAGGTCGTTTTCAACCTGCAACTCCCACCTTCCTTAACTGCGGTAAAAAACAACGTGGCGAGCTAATCTCTTGTTTTCTTTTAAGAATTGAAGACAACATGGAGTCCATTGGCCGCTCAGTCAATTCTGCTTTGCAGTTATCCAAACGCGGTGGCGGCGTTGCCTTTCTAATGACCAATTTACGGGAGCAAGGCGCCCCAATAAAACTAATTGAAAATCAATCTTCTGGCGTTGTTCCTGTCATGAAAATGTTAGAAGATGCTTTTTCTTATGCCAACCAATTAGGCGCAAGGCAAGGTGCCGGTGCCGTTTATTTGCACGCTCACCACCCTGATATCATGCGTTTTCTTGATACCAAACGTGAAAATGCAGATGAAAAAATACGCATTAAAACACTGTCTTTAGGGGTAGTTATTCCTGATATCACTTTCCAGTTAGCGAAAGATAACCAGGACATGTATTTGTTTTCACCATACGATGTAGCACGCACCTATGGTGTCCCTATGTCTGAAATCAGTGTGACAGACAAATACCATGAAATGGTCAATAACAAAGCGATAAAAAAATACAAAATCAATGCTCGGGAATTTTTCCAAACTTTAGCTGAAATCCAGTTTGAGTCTGGATATCCGTATATTTTATTTGAAGATACCGCCAATCGAACCAACCCTATCGCAGGACGCATTAATATGAGCAATCTGTGCTCAGAAATACTGCAAGTTAATCGCCCTAGTGTTTATGAAGACGATTTAAGCTATCAACAAATCGGTAAAGATATTAGCTGTAATTTAGGCTCCATGAATATCGCTAAAACGATGGATTCACCAAATTTCGCTCAATCAATAGCGGCTGCCGTTAGAGCACTGAGTGCGGTTTCAGATATGAGTAACATTCGTTCTGTCCCTTCCATTGCCGAAGGTAACCGACAATCACATGCGATTGGATTAGGTCAAATGAATTTACACGGCTACTTGGCAAGGGAGCATATCTATTATGGCTCAGAAGAAGCGCTCGATTTCACCAATATCTATTTTTATGCGGTCACCTATTACGCATTAAAAACGTCCAATCAATTAGCTATTGAAAGGAAAACTGCATTTGTTGGTTTTGAACATTCAACTTATGCCTCTGGTGATTATTTTGATAAATATATCAACAATATTTGGCTACCAAAAACACAAATCGTTCAGGAATTATTCCGACGTTCGGGTATCGAAATTCCAACTCGTGAAGACTGGCAAGGCTTAAAACAGTCTGTTATTACCTATGGAATTTATAACCAAAACTTGCAAGCGATACCTCCGACTGGGTCTATCTCTTATATCAATAATTCAACATCAAGCATTCACCCCATTGTTTCACGAATTGAAATTCGTAAAGAAGGTAAGATTGGTCGTGTCTACTACCCCGCTCCTTTCATGACGAATGAGAACTTAGAATATTACCAAGATGCTTACCAAATCGGTCCAGAAAAAATTATTGATACTTATGCCATGGCAACTCAGCACGTTGACCAAGGTTTATCTTTGACTCTATTTTTTAAAGATGATGCCACCACGCGAGATATTAACCGAGCGCAAATATATGCTTGGCGAAAAGGAATCAAGACATTGTATTACATCCGATTACGCCAAACTGCCCTCGAAGGAACTGAAGTCGAAGGCTGCGTATCTTGCACTTTGTAATAGGAAAATATTATGACCACCAGCATATCTAGCGCGCCAGTAAAAGCCATTAACTGGAACCGTCTTCAGGATGATAAAGACTTAGAAGTATGGAACCGATTAACGAGTAATTTTTGGCTTCCCGAAAAAGTACCATTATCTAATGATATTCCTTCTTGGAATACTTTAACTGCTGCAGAAAAACAGCTAACAATACGTGTATTCACTGGCCTCACCCTGCTAGATACGATTCAAAATACAGTGGGTGCACCTTGTTTAATGCCAGATGCACAAACACCTCACGAAGAAGCCGTTTTATCGAACATTAGCTTTATGGAAGCAGTACATGCGCGCTCTTATAGCTCAATATTTTCAACTCTTTGTTCAACAATTGATGTTGATGATGCATACCGCTGGAGTGAAGAAAATATTGCATTACAGAATAAAGCTAAGATCATCCTATCTTACTATTGTGATTCACACCCTTTAAAGAAAAAGATCGCAAGTGTCTTTTTAGAATCATTTCTATTTTATTCGGGTTTCTATTTACCAATGTATTGGTCAAGCAGAGGAAAGTTAACAAATACCGCAGATCTTATACGTTTAATTATTCGAGATGAAGCCATACATGGCTATTATATTGGCTATAAGTTTCAAAAATCATTATCACAATATGATGACAATACTCAGAAAGAAATTAAGGATTTTGCTTTTTCATTATTATTCGATTTATATGAAAATGAAGTGAAATATACACAAGAACTTTATGACACAGTAGGTTGGTCGGAAGATGTCAAAAAATTCCTTCATTACAATGCCAATAAAGCATTAATGAATTTAGGTTATGAAGCCTTATTTCCTGATACCGTCACTGATGTAAGTGCAGCGATATTATCGGCTTTATCTCCTGATGCAAATGAAAATCATGATTTCTTTTCGGGCTCCGGTTCATCTTATATTATTGGCAAAGCAGTCAGTACCGAAGATGATGACTGGAACTTCTAATTAAACTGTTAATTTAACTTATCAATAAGAATCACTCACAACCAAATCCATACCATGATGAATTATAATGAATTTATTTGTCATGGTATTTTTTAGCTCAAAAAGCAGTCAAATTAATTCGTTTTTTATATGTATATCTGTTTAATTACTCATTTTTAATGAGTCAATCTGGCAATTATTTTTAATCCAATCAATTTCCACTTCATTTTACATAAATTTATTTAATGAATTTGATATTAATTTCTATTTTTTTATCTATCAATTAAGCATTTATCCCACATAAAAATCGAATAAAATCGGCAACTCGCATATTGATTAGATTAGTGTGTATTATTTTCAATTAAATTCAATCTCACCAGTAAGTTAACTTTAATATAGAAACCATAAAATTCATCATTATATAACTTAATATCGTTTTTATTTACATTAATAGCATCAAATTTCATCTCTATTTTTTTGATTAATTATACTTAACCTAGGGTTGTCAGCTGATTTTATTATGCTAGGGTTTATTGCTTGCAAATTTTACTAATAACTCAAACGGAGAAATTTGAATTTAATCCATAATTAACTAACCCATTAAAACGAATATAGGAATTTCTGCCCTAATAATTTTCAAAGGATAATCATAGGTAGGAAACATAATGTTAACTATCACGATAGAATTCATCACTTTCAATATAGGTAATTTGTCTTCCTTGTTGATTGAAAATTGGGTAAATAATATATGGCAATAAAATTACAAGTTAAAAATTTATATAAAATATTTGGGGACAATCCTGACCAAGCATTTAAGCTATTAGAATCAGGTATGAATAAAGATGATATCTTTGAAAAAACAGGCCTTACTGTAGGTGTTCAAGATGTTAATCTGACGATTGAAGAAGGCGAAATCTTTGTTGTCATGGGACTTTCTGGCTCAGGAAAATCAACCTTGGTGCGCCTCCTCAATCGCCTGATCGAACCGACCAGCGGGCAAGTCATGATAGATGGAGAGGATATTTCCAATATTTCTGACAAAGCGCTGCGCGAAGTTAGGCGAACAAAAATTAGTATGGTGTTTCAATCCTTTGCGCTGATGCCACATATGAATGTCATCGATAACACCGCTTTTGGTATGGAACTTTCTGCCATTCCAAAAGAAGAACGCCATAAGAAAGCCATGAGTGCGCTTGAACAAGTTAATCTTGAAAAATGGGCTAATTCATACCCAGATGAGCTCTCTGGTGGGATGCGTCAACGTATCGGGTTAGCCAGAGCACTAGCCAATGACCCTGATATTCTGTTAATGGACGAAGCGTTCTCAGCCCTTGACCCACTAATTCGTACTGAAATGCAAGATGAACTGCTCTCCTTACAAGGGGATAAGCAACGCACGATTGTCTTTATTTCTCATGACCTTGATGAAGCGATGAGAATTGGCGACCGCATTGCCATTATGCAAGGAGGCGTTGTTGTTCAAGTCGGCACACCTGATGAAATTCTCAATAATCCAGCAAATGACTATGTTAAGACCTTCTTCCGTGGTGTAGATATCAGCCAAGTATTCAGTGCGAAGGACATTGCACGCAGACGTCCTAATGCACTATTGCATATCGCACCGGGTTTTGGCCCTCGTTCAGCGCTAAAAGTCCTCAACGATGAAGACCGCTATCACGGTTATTTAATTTCTCGAGGGCATACCTTTGCCGGTGTGGTTTCTGTTGAATCCTTAGAAAAAGCACTCCATGAAAAAGCAGGTATTGAAGCTGCAATATTAACTGATATCGAGCCAATTCAAGGTGATACATCCTTAAATGAAGTTATTTCTACCGTGGCACAAGCCCCTTGCGCTGTTCCGGTTATTAACGAAAAAAACCGCTATTTGGGCGTAATTTCAAAAGGAATGCTGTTACAGGCGCTGGATAAGGAGACACCAAATGAGTAAGCAGAATCAAGAAGCAACGAATAGCCAACAAGACCCATGGGCGGATACTGAAGCCACGAATACGCCAACACAAGGTACTGAAAATATACCGGCAGACGACCCATGGGCAACGACAAGCTCTAGCGAAACAAATACCGCTGGGGATGATCCTTGGGGAAATGCATCAGACATAACCACACCTGCTGACACCAGTTCGAGTGATTGGCTTGATGCCGCCCCAACAGATAGCATCATACCCGATCAGTTTAATATTATGGATCCCTTCCAGCACACTCTGATCCCTCTTGATTCATGGGTTGCACATGCTATCGATTGGGTAGTTCTCAACTTTCGTCCTGTATTCCAAGGGATTCGAGCCCCCATTGATTTTATTCTGAGTGGGTTTGAACAATTTCTCACCTCACTACCGTCCCCTGTTGCCATTATCATTTTCGCATTACTCGCTTGGCAATTAGCAGGACGCGCGATGGGGGTGGCCACATTTGTTTCGATGATAGCCATCGGAGCAATTGGTGCTTGGTCAGAAGCCATGGTGACACTGTCTCTGGTCCTCACCTCTTTACTGTTTTGTATTGTCATAGGACTGCCACTGGGGATTTGGCTGGCACGTAGTGATAAAGCCGCTAAAGTTATTCGCCCATTACTTGATGCGATGCAAACCACACCGGCATTCGTCTATTTAGTCCCGATTGTTATGTTATTTGGTATCGGTAATGTGCCCGGTGTTGTCGTCACTATTATATTTGCTTTACCGCCAATCATTCGTTTGACCATTTTAGGGATCAAACAAGTCCCAGCTGATTTAATTGAAGCCGCTGAATCATTCGGTGCAAGTCCTCGCCAAATGCTGTTTAAAGTGCAATTGCCATTGGCGATGCCAACGATTATGGCTGGGGTCAACCAAACCTTGATGTTAGCGCTGTCAATGGTCGTTATCGCCTCAATGATTGCTGTTGGGGGCTTAGGCCAAATGGTCTTACGGGGTATTGGTCGACTTGATATGGGTCTCGCATCTGTCGGGGGGGTCGGTATTGTTATTCTAGCTATCATCTTAGACCGCTTTACCCAATCTTTAGGGCAAGATACTCGTGGCAAAACATCATGCCGTTGGTACCAAAAAGGGCCTATTGGGTTGGTTATGCGCCCATTTTGTAAAAAAAACCATTAATCAAAACATCCTCCATTCACCTGAGTGCCATTCATATGGCACCTAACTTGGCACTTAGCATGAAAGCCAAGCTCGCTGCGAAAAAACAGAGGGAACAATATAATGAAACATAAAATCATTCTTGCATCTGCACTAACAGCCATGTTTGCCGTCCCATTTGCAGGTGCTAACGACCTGCCAGGTAAAGGAATCAAAATTAACCCAGTGCAAAGCACGATCAGTGAGGAAACATTCCAAACACTGATTGTGGCAAAAGCCCTTGAAGAACTTGGCTATGATGTTCAACCCATCAAAGAAGTCGACTATAACGTGGCTTACGCATCCATTGCGAACGGCGATGCGACTTACTTAGCCACCAGCTGGGTTCCTTTACATAACGCACAATATGACGCTGCGGGTGGCGATAATGTGTTCTATCGTCAAGGCAATTATGTTGTTAATGCAGCCCAAGGCTACCTCATCGACAAAAAAACAGCAGAAAAATACAATATTACCAATGTTGAACAACTCAAAGATCCTAAAATTGCCAAGCTCTTTGATTCAAATGGTAATGGTAAAGCGGACTTAACGGGATGTAACCCAGGTTGGGGCTGTGAAGCGGCCATCAATAACCATTTAAAAGCCTATGACCTAGAAAAAACAGTCGACCATAACCAAGGTAACTATGCGGCGATGATGGCTGACACCATTACCCGATATAAAGAAGGTAAACCTATTTTATATTATACGTGGACACCTTATTGGATAAGTGATGTCCTCAAGCCGGGTCGTGATGTAGTTTGGTTAGAAGTGCCGTTCTCTTCAATGCCAAATGGTGAAAAAACAGATACAGCTCTACCTAACGGAAAAAACTATGGTTTCCCACCAAATACCATGCATATCGTCGCCAATAAAAAATGGGCTGCGGATAACCCAGCAGCGGCAAAATTATTTGAGGTGATGAAACTACCTATTGCCGATATCAATGCACAGAACTTAAGAATGCATAACGGTGAAGCATCACAATCGGATATTCAACGCCACACAAATGCTTGGATCAAAGCCCATCAATCCACTTTTGATGGCTGGGTAAAGGAAGCACAAGCAGCCGCTAAGTAAAAATAAACAACCCGATTAATAACCTCAGCCACCCTAGCCGGTGGCTTTTTTACATCAATGACAAAAAGAAATAAACCAAGGTAATAAATTTTGTTTATAGTAGTCACCTAGCTAATAATAGGTAATCCTCATGAAACAGACCCAAACTGCAGAGTTGACAACGGGCCTCACTATTTTAATGGCCATTGCCACAGGCCTTGTCGTTGCCAGTAATTACTATGCTCAACCGCTTTTAGAGACCATTGCGGGGCAGTTTAATTTAACAACCAATATGGCTGGGTTTATTGTCACCGCCGCGCAACTCGGTTATGCCGCAGGTTTACTGTTTTTAGTTCCTTTGGGAGACTTATTTGAACGTAAACGCTTAATTTTAACCATGACCTTTCTTTCCGCATTAGGGTTATTAATTACAGCGCTTTCAAATAATATTTGGCAAATCCTTTTAGGTACCGCCCTTACAGGGCTATTTTCTGTTGTTGCACAAGTTCTGATCCCTCTCGCGGCATCTATTGCTAAGCCACACAAACGAGGTAAAGCGGTGGGAATGATTATGAGTGGCTTATTGCTGGGTATTTTACTTGCGAGAACGGTTTCAGGTGCTGTTGCTATGGTCGGTGGCTGGCGTGCTATCTATTGGTTGGCCTTTGCGCTATTGATGCTCTTAATGATTGTTCTAGCCATTAAACTTCCACGTTATCATCAAAAAACTAACTTAAACTACTTTCAGCTCATTTGCTCTATTGGCCGGCTATTTTTCGGCACTCCAGTGCTCGCGGTACGCGCTTCTCTCGGTGCACTATCATTTGCTAATTTTGGTTTACTGTGGACCGCAATGGCTTTCTTGTTAGCCAGCCCGCCATTCAATTATTCCGAAGGGACTATTGGTTTATTTGGCTTAGTCGGTGCCGCAGGTGCACTTATGGCTTCCCAAGCAGGGCATCTGGTCGATAAAGGCAAAGGAAAGCGCATTACAACTATCGGATTGGTATTGTTACTATTGTCCTGGATACCTATCGGCTTAGCTAAATATTCCCTCGTCGCATTTATCATTGGTGTATTAGTGTTAGACCTTGCAGTGCAAGCCGTTCATGTCACTAGTCAGAGTACGTTATATCGTATATTACCAGAAGCTCGTAACCGCCTAACTGCTGGCTATATGACCAGTTATTTTATTGGAGGCGCACTAGGATCTCTACTTTCAGGTTATGCCTATGAACATGCAGGTTGGGAGGGCATTGCCGTTGCAGGTGCAATCTTAACCACCATAAGTTTAATTATTTGGGCTATAGGGATTCGCTTTGATCCCGTTATCACCACAACTGATGACTAAATATGACTCATACCGATATCAATACGTTTTTAGATAAAAATTGACGAGTCCACACATCAACATATAAAAAGTTATAATGTATTAAAAATTATACGGTTCAATTTTATCCACCCAATATGTTAAATATTGAACAAATAAACAAACCATCACAGAACTGATAGTTATCAGGTGTAATAGTAAACAAAGTAAATATTAGTGAATGACACAGTTAAACAAATACAATGACTCGATAAAAAGGTAGTATCCCTGTTAATAAATCAAATTACTGTTTCATCAAATAATGTTTTAATTATACAAAAATAAGTAATTACACCTACAAATTAAAAATATCTATCTAACTTGTAATTATTGGGTAACAAAAAAAATGGTATTGAGTTAATGTCATGTGATTATATATTGTTTTGTATGATTGGAATTAGCCTTTAATTTAGCATTAGGTTGGTTGTTTTATAGCCAAAACTGACGCACTCTGAGTGAAATAGTCAATGGGCTATACTAAAACTGGCAAATTACATTCATAAAATTTATGAATCATGTATCATTATCAAAATAAAATCGGCGATATTAATTAAGTATAATTGCTAATTCTATCTTTTAATATACCATTTAGATGGTTGATGACAGTTGTAATCTTACCAACTGAAACTAATAAGGTATCCCAATAATGGAAAGTTCATTTACACCGACTGAAGAGCTACTCAATGCTCGTGTAGAACAACAAGATTCACATGAAAGTCCTATTCCATATCAAGAAATTCTGCTAACACGCCTATGTATGCATGTTCATGGGAAATTACTTGAAACTCGGAATAATATGTTAAGGTCTCAAGGTATTAATGAAACACTATTTATGGCGCTCATGATCCTTGATACAAAAGACTCCCGCAGTATTCAGCCATCTGAGCTCAGTGCAGCTCTTGGTTCGTCAAGAACCAACGCGACACGAATTGCAGATGAACTGGAAAAAAATGGTTGGATTGAACGCAAAGAAAGTCACAACGATAGACGTTGCCTTCATCTACACCTCACAGAAAAAGGGACTGAATTTTTAAATGGTCTATTGCCACCTCAACACAGCGCATTAATTGATATTTGGTCTGTTTTAGATGCTGATGAAAAACAACAGCTTGACACGCTGATGCGTAAATTACTGACAAAACTAGATACTATAAAAGATTGACCATATAAATTGTAAGGTTAATGTATTTGAGCCATTCTTTAGCTCAAAGCTGAAAAAATACTTTTCAGCCAATAATATTTCATTATCCTTTTACCCTTATGCTTTACGATATCCCATCAAACAGCAAAATCATTTGTAGTCTCAGTTTCCAGTAGTGGTTAATACCTAACTACTGGAAACAACCGTGACCCTTATCCATAGAAGTGGAGAAATACGAGTATGAGTTCCCCTGAGGAAATGCAACAAACGCAAACTCCCCAACGAAATAAAAAAAGACAACGCAAAAATGCGCTTATCTTTTTGACTCTATTATTTATTATTATAGGCGTTGGCTGGGCGGTCTACTGGTATCTCGTTCTTCGCCACTATGAATCAACTGACAACGCTTATGTCGCAGGTAACCAAGTACAAATACAATCCCAAGTTTCTGGGAGCGTTATGACAGTCAATGTGGATAATACCGACTTCGTGACAAGTGGAACTGTTTTGGTTGAACTAGACCCACGTGATGCAGAGTTGACACTAGACAAAGCAAAAACAGAATTAGCAAACAGTGTACGCCAGACTCGCCAGCACATGGTTAATAGCCGCCAGCTACAAGCCAACATTGACGTAAAACGGTCTGAATTAAACCGCTTACAGAATGATTTAAAACGTCGCGAAGTTTTAGGCAGTAGCCATGTCATCGGTAAAGAAGAACTACAACACGCGAGAGAAGCCGTTGTCAGTGCAAAAGCAGCATTAGATATGGCAATAGAACAATATAATGCTAATCAAGCCATTGTTTTGAATACCGCAATTGAAAAACAACCCGCAGTAGAACAGGCCGCGACACAAGTTAGAAACGCTTGGCTCACCCTACAACGGACGAAGATCGTCAGCCCTGTTGATGGCTATGTTTCACGTCGAAGTGTGCAAGTGGGTTCACAAATTACCCCTTCAACACCATTGATGGCTATTATTCCGTCCAATGGTATGTGGATTGATGCGAACTTTAAAGAAACACAACTTGCGGACATGCGTATCGGTCAACCTGCGAAGGTCACGACTGATTTTTACGGTAAAGATATCGTGTTTAACGGTACTGTAGTTGGGCTTGATATGGGAACAGGTAGCGCATTCTCTTTATTACCTGCACAAAATGCCAGTGGTAACTGGATAAAGGTAGTCCAACGCCTCCCCGTGCGTATTGCCTTAGATGCAACCCAGCTTGAAGAACATCCACTACGTATCGGTTTATCCACTGAAGTTACGGTTGATACATTGGATAAAAACGGCAAAGTACTTTCGAAAGGGATGCGCGATACCCCTGCTTACCATACTGCCGCATTAGCTGTCGATATGTCTCCTGCAGATAAAATAGTTACTGAGATAATTAATAATAACCTAGGGAATCAATAGGTGGAGGTGCAATCGTGACGACAGCACCTTTAACGGGATCAAAACTCGCATGGATGACGATTGCCCTTTCGTTGGCAACATTTATGCAAGTTCTTGATTCCACCATTGCTAATGTAGCTATTCCGACCATTGCTGGAAATTTAGGGGCATCCAACTCACAAGGAACATGGGTAATAACCTCTTTTGGTGTTGCCAATGCAATTTCCATCCCTATTACTGGTTGGTTAGCGCGTAGAATCGGTGAGGTCAGGCTATTTTTATGGTCCACAGGCTTATTCGCTTTAACTTCATGGCTGTGCGGTATTTCTGGCAGCTTAGAGATGTTGATCTTATTTCGTGTTTTACAAGGGTTAGTTGCAGGACCGCTCATTCCTTTGTCTCAAAGCCTGCTGCTTAATAATTATCCCCCAGCCAAGCGCAACATGGCCCTCGCCCTTTGGTCAATGACTATCGTTATTGCTCCTATTTGCGGACCGATTCTTGGTGGTTATATTAGTGATAACTACCATTGGGGCTGGATATTCTTTATCAATGTGCCATTTAGTATTGCAATCATTTTTGCCATCATGCGTACCTTAAAAGGTCGTGAAACTAAAATATCTATTCAGCGTATTGATACTATTGGTTTGGTACTATTAGTTGTCGGTATTGGTGCTTTACAAATCATGCTTGACCAAGGCAAAGAGCTGGATTGGTTTAATTCGACTGAAATTATCGTCCTAACCGTTATTGCCGTTGTCGCTATCGCCTTCTTAATTGTCTGGGAACTCACCGATGACCATCCTGTCATCGACTTATCCCTATTTAAAGAACGCAATTTTACGATTGGCTGTTTATCCCTAAGTTTGGCTTACATGCTCTATTTCGGGACGATTGTACTACTGCCGCAATTGCTACAAGAGGTTTATGGCTATACTGCGACCTGGGCTGGGCTAGCCTCTGCTCCTGTCGGGTTATTACCGCTACTGATTACGCCAATTATAGGGCGTTTTGGTAACCGAATTGATATGCGTTATTTAGTGACATTCAGCTTTATTATCTATGCAGTTTGTTACTATTGGCGTGCTTATACATTCGAACCCGGAATGAGTTTCGCTGAAGCCGCTTGGCCGCAATTTGTACAAGGTTTAGCTATCGCTTGTTTCTTTATGCCTTTGACAACCATTACATTATCTGGTCTACCACCAGAGAAAATGGCCTCTGCATCCAGTTTATCCAACTTCACTCGTACCTTAGCTGGAGCCATCGGGACATCAATTACCACAACGATGTGGACCCAAAGAGAGTCAATGCATCATGAAAATCTCGCTGAATTTGTAAACCCATACAACCCAAATGCTCAACAGATGTACAGTGAGCTGGCAAAAATTGGTATGAACGAGCAACAAAGTGCGGCATACCTCGCTAAAACGATTACTGACCAAGGCTTGATTATGTCAGCAAATGAGATATTTTGGCTTTCAGCTGGAATTTTCATTCTACTAATGGTCATTGTCTGGTTCGCTAAGCCACCATTTGGGGCAGGTTCGAAAGACGGCGGCGGTGCTCATTAATCAGCCCAACCCCATATAATTTTATGGGGTTCTCTGAGGCTCTTGGCAAAATTTTCATACTGATTCAGTAAGTTGCCTTTGTGACAGAAATAAAAAAGCCATACAGCGTGGGATATGCATCCTTTATGTATGGCCTTATTTTTTTATAAAACGTGAGGGTTATTTAACTTGGTTTTGTTGCCACCACTGGGCCAACATAATTCCCGTTGCAACAGATACATTCAAGCTTTCCACTTTACCTGTTCCACCGATATACAAACTCATATCACCTTGATCCCACGTGCTATCACTTAAGCCATCACTCTCTTGGCCTAAAACTAATACCATTTTGGCTGGTAACTTCGCTTTTGCGAGATCTTGGCTGCCTTTATGGCTGGAAGTCGTCACAATGGTATAACCCGCTTTGCGGAATTTATCCAAAGTATCTGTTAATCCATCTGCATCAATCGCTTTAATGTGCTCAGCACCGCCTTCTGCAGTACGAATTGCCGCACCAGACTCCAGCATACCTGCATCCTGCAAAATTACACCTTTGATGCCAAAATGCGCACAGCTACGCATAATACCGCCCAGATTATGAGGATTTCCCACATCTTCCAGTGCTAATACGCAGTCATTACCTGTCGCTTGCTGCAAATATGCATCTGCACTCATTCCACCACGTTTTTTGATGATAAAACAGACACCACCATGATGTTCGGTTCCTGATGCTTTCGATAATTCTTCGTCATCTACCACGTGGTAAGCCTTGCGATTTGCCGCCATCCATTTTAGCGCATCTCGAAAACGCGGCGTGACGGATTGCAAGAACCATGCACGAACAATCGCATCTGGGCGGTTTTTAAACATGGCTTGGCAGGCATTCTCACCATAGATACGAGTTTCTTCTTGGCGCTGCTTACGCAGTTGTTCAGGGTCGATTTGACTCTTGCCAACGATCCCGCCGTGGTCATTCGCTAATTCTTCGCTATCTGGCTTAGAAACAGTACGCCATGGTGAACGTTCACGAGGTTCCTCATTACGGTTATCGGAGCGACGCCCTTCACGACTACCTTCAGGGCGATTTGAGCGGCCACCACGATCTTGACGGGCACCACGCTTGTCATTACCACGCCTATCGTCACGGCCACCGCCTCGGCGTTTATCATTGCCTTTATTGCTGTCCTGCTCTTCACTGCGGACATACATCACTTTTACTTTGCCGTTTTTACCACTAAAATCATTTGAGTCGTTCATCACTATCCCCTACTAAGCTATGGCGCGAAGATTACATGATGTTGCATGGCTACGCTACCGATTCACACTATTATCTCATCTAAAAGTTATTGAATATACTTCTATCGCATAGAAATCGTTTTGCGTACAATATGCGCCTTCATTTTAGGCCTAAAAAATATCACTCAACATGACTTCGAATGCCGTTTATCACCTGCGTCAACAGCGCCTCGCATTATCGACTAAACCGTTTAAAGCACGAGGCTGCCGAGTAAAACGTTGCCAATATTGCTTATTACCTATCCCACAATGCCTGTGCCAAGACACTGTATCGTCACAAGCAAAAAGTCAATTCTGCTTGATTATGTTTGATGGTGAAGTATTTAAGCCAAGTAATACGGGTAAATTGATTGCGGATATTTTACCCAACACTTTGGCCTTTCAGTGGTCAAGGACAGAGCCTGATGCACAGCTACTGTCGGCATTACAAGACACCTCAAGGCAACCTTATCTCATCTTTCCAGAAAGCTACGCTCAAAATGAACGCGTTGTGGTCAATGAGCCTACTTTGTCGGATAAACCCGCTTTATTTATTTTACTCGATGGAACCTGGCCAGAAGCACGTAAAATGTTTCGTAAAAGTCCTTATCTTAATGATATTCCAATGCTTTCCATTAATACCAAAGCAAGGACTGACTATTTACTACGTACACCATCAAAGGAAGAACAACATTGTACCGCTGAAGTTGCAGCTACCGTTTTAGAATTAGCGGGAGATTTAGACGCTTCACAACAACTCTTTAGCCACTTCAATCTTTTCCGTCAAAAATACCTTGAAGGGAAACCGCATCACCCTATTGCACAGAAGCTACTTACCGAATCCCACCTCTAACTATTTATTGGTACTGTTTTTCTCTTTCTTTTCGAGCCCAGTACCATTAAATGACAACTTTTAGATCGTCGTGCTGATAAAACGTGAACGTGCTTGTATAAATTAATTAAACTCACCAGATAAACTAGCGCAATCTCAAAGATAAGGCATAGTATTCATAAGTATCACTCAGCCACTTTTTATCTATTGAACGCTTATCTCGTTCAGCAAAGCAAAGGGTTATCAACCATGGGTTTAGTCAGTCAGTTAGAATCTTTATTCCGGCCAAAGTCTATCGTTGTCGTGGGAGCATCTGAAAACCCGAGCCGTGCAGGTTCGGTGATGATGAAAAACCTACTTACCAGCGGTTTTAAAGGTCCTATTTTACCTGTTAATCCAAACCGAAACTCTGTCCTCGGCGTACTTGCTTATCCTTCTATAGATAAATTGCCGCTCAAACCTGATCTTGCCGTTATCTGTACCCATTACTCACGTAATATCTCCTGTTTACAGCAATTAGGGGAAGCTGGCTGTAAAGTGGTTATTATTTTATCATCCCCTTCCATTCAGTTTAATGAATTAAAAAAAGTCGCCCAGCAATATCAAATTCGCCTATTAGGCCCGAATAGCCTAGGTTTTCTCGCCCCATGGCAAGGTTTGAATGCAAGTTTTTCCCCAATTCCAATCTTAAAAGGAAAACTCGCTTTTATCTCACAATCTGCTGCTGTATCAAATACCGTTCTGGATTGGGCAAGGCACCGAGACATCGGTTTTTCTTATTTTATTGCCCTTGGTGATAGCATCGATATTGATATTGACGATTTACTCGATTATTTAGCCCGTGATAGCAAAACCAGTGCCATTTTGCTGTATCTCGAAAGTATTAGTGATGCGCGACGTTTCTTATCTTCATCTCGCAGTGCTTCACGTAATAAACCTATATTAGTGATAAAAAGCGGTCGAACCCGCAAAGCACAAGAACTTCTAGGTGATAAACCGAGCCTAGATGCCGCTTATGACGCCGCAATCCAGCGTGCTGGGCTCCTTCGCGTGCAAGATACTCACGAAATGTTTTCTGCGGTTGAGACATTAAGCTATATGACACCATTACGCGGTGAGCGTCTGTCAATCATGAGCAATGGCTCAGCCCCTGCCGCGATGGCACTAGACGAGCTTCTCTTACGTAGTGGCAAACTTGCAACGTTAAGTGTTGAAACAGAAAATGAATTAAGCTCACTGTTACCTCTTGATTTATCGACGCAAAACCCGATTGACTTGGGGGATGATTCCACCGTTGAACGCTATATCAATGTACTGAACAAAATGCTCGACAGCCACGACCATGACGCTTTATTGCTTATCCACACCCCCAGTGCGATAACGGAAAGTAAAACCATGGCAGAAAAAATAATTAAAACGATTAAGCAGCACCCACGAGGGAAATGGCTAACCATCTTAACCAACTGGTGTGGAGAATATTCATCTCAAGAATCTCGTCGGCTATTTAGTGAAGCTGGGATCCCAACCTACCGTACGCCAGAAGGGGCAATCACTGCATACATGCATATGGTGGAATATCGCCGTAACCAAAAACAACTCAAAGAAACTCCGGCTCTACCTGTTGGTATTACAGCAAATACTCAACAAGCTCATGAATATATTCAACAAGCACTGGAAAATAATAAGCTACACTTAGATACGCATGAGGTTCAACCTATTTTAAAAGCCTACGGGTTAAATAGCTTACCCACCTGGATTGCACATTCGAGCAATGAAGCCATTGAAATCGCAGAGAAAATTGGTTACCCCGTTGCTTTAAAACTACGTTCTCCCGATATTGTACACAAGTCAGAAGTACAAGGGGTCATGCTCTATTTACGCAATGCTAAAGAGGTAGAAGATGCAGCTAAAGCGATTATGGAGCGTGTTTCAACAAATTTCCCTAATGCACGAATTGAAGGGCTACTAGTACAAAGTATGGCTAATCGAGCAGGTGCTCAAGAGCTCAGGATCGCTGTTGAACTAGATCCTGTCTTTGGCCCTCTTATCATGTTAGGAGAAGGTGGTATTGAGTGGCAACAAGAGAGCCAAGCTGCTGTAGCTCTTCCTCCGCTAAATATGGCTTTAGCTCGCTACCTAGTTATTAATGCTATTAAAGGTTATAAAATAAAATCCCGAAGTGCTTTAGAACCATTAAATATCATAGAGTTGTCAGCTCTATTAGTACGTGTTTCAAATTTAATTATTGATTGCCCGAATATTACAAGGTTAGACATTCACCCATTGCTTGCCTCAGGGGATGAATTTACGTTACTTGATGTCTCCATGACTCTAAGCCCAACAGATGATGCAACAACATCAAGGTTGGCAATTCGCCCTTACCCTAGTGAACTTGAAGAAACGATTCATTTAAAAGAAGACCTTACTTGCTTACTACGTCCGATCCTCCCTGAAGATGAGCCTTTGCTAAAATCCTTTATAGAACAAGTCACTAAGGAAGATCTTTATTATCGCTACTTTAGCGAAATTAGTGAGTTTACCCATGATGACCTCGCCAATATGACTCAGATTGATTATGACCGGGAAATGGCTTTTGTTGCGGTAAAAAATTCTAATACAGCTCCTGAAATTATTGGTGTCACACGGGCGATGGCTGATCCTGATAACCAAGAGGCTGAATTTGCAGTACTGGTTCGTTCCGACATGAAAGGGCAAACGCTCGGTTATCAACTGATGCAAAAGTTACTTAACTATACTCGGAGCCACGGCATTAAAAAACTGACGGCAATAACTATGCCTGAAAACCGTAATATGATTAGCCTAGCGAAAAAACTCGGCTTTGAAATTGACGTTCAGTTTGAAGATGGAGTAGTTAACCTGACACTGCACTTATAGAAATATCCAAGAACACGACTCAACTTGTATAGTAATTAAACAAGTCGTCAATTTATACTAAATGGTTTGGCTAAATATGCTATCATCCATAGATCATTCGCTTAAAAATGTGCGCAAAGCGAGTTGCTATTAGACTAATAAGAGAAAATTCACACTGTGATGTTGTCAAAATTAAAACAAGCAAAACATCAACAATATTTGGTCAGTTTGCCAAAACTCTCTCAAGAAATTGCTGATGTAAAAACGCTATATAAGACAGAAGATTTTCGTGATGAACTGCTTAAACAAATCTCTCAAGCTCAAAATACTATCTACATAACGGCTTTGTATTTAGAGAAAGACGATGCAGGTAAAGACATACTTCATGCTCTATATTCTGCAAAACAAGCTAATACATCATTGGATATCAAAATTCTCGTAGACTGGCACCGTGCTCAACGAGGCCGGATAGGGGCTGCTGCAAATGCCACAAATGCCGATTGGTATTATGATGTTGCAAAACATTACCCTGAAATTGAAATCCCTATCTACGGTATTCCTGTAAATACACGGGAAGCACTGGGTGTTCTGCACCTAAAAGGCTTTTTATTTGATGATACTCTGCTCTATAGCGGTGCAAGTATTAATGACGTCTATTTACAGCGTCATAATAAATACCGTTATGACCGTTATCACCTTATCAAAAACAGCCAACTTACCGCATCAATGAAAAAATTTATTGATGACGCATTGTTACAGTCTGACGCCATTCATCTATTAAATACACCGACTCGGCCAAAAACAGCTGAATTTAAGCACCTAATTAAACAATTCCGTCTGAGCTTACGAGGTACGTCCTATCAGTTTTCAGGGAATGCATCAAATGATGAACTGTCTGTTACTCCCTTTGTTGGCCTCGGCAAGAAAAACGATTTAAACCGTGTTATCACTCATTTAATGGGTTCAACAAATAATAAGCTAACAATCTGCACGCCTTATTTTAATTTACCTGCGGTATTAGTCAGGGTTATTAGCCGGTTACTCCGTGATGGCAAACAAGTAGAAATTATCATTGGTGACAAAACTGCCAATGACTTCTACATTCCACCAGAAGAACCCTTTAAAATAATTGGTGCATTACCATACCTTTATGAAATCAACCTCCGCCGTTTTGTTAGTCGCTTGCAACGCTTTATTGATAGCCAGCAGTTAACAGTTAGGCTCTGGAAAGACGCAGACAATACCTATCATCTAAAGGGGATGTGGGTTGATAATCACTGGCAATTGATCACAGGCAACAACTTAAACCCACGCGCTTGGGGGCTAGATCTTGAAAACGCAGTACTAATTCACGACCCGAAACAGCAATTGCAAGAGCAACGAAATCACGAACTAGAGTGTATTCGAACTCATACTAAGGTTGTTAGCCATTTTCGTGAACTAGATAGCATCCAAACTTATCCAGTGAAAGTGAAAAAACTTATTCGTAGGCTACGTCGAATACGAGTGGATCGGTTAATTAGTCGGATTTTATAATACATCTCAATTTAGCGTCACTTAAGTGGCGCTTTTTACATTCATCATCTGGATAATGATACCTAATATGTTTAAGCCATTAATTTTTAGCTTACTTATATTTTCCATCTCAGGATGCAGTGGTTTTCATTGGTCCAATGACAATTGGAAAGGTAAAGATAAAGCACAACATTTTGCATTCTCAGCCGCTATGGCTGCAGCGGGTAACGCTTATGCAGATAGACAAAATATGGGGCACAGAGAAGCGGCGCAGTTCGGGGTCTTGTTTTCAGTTTCATTAGGTGCCGCAAAAGAATTATATGATAGCCGGCCTGAAGGCACCGGTTGGAGCTGGCATGATTTTGCTTATGATATTGCGGGTTCTATCGCGGGTTATAGTTTATATCAGTCCTTAAAGTAACCCTCTCCTTACTTCCCATTCATTTAAATCCCCCCTGTTATTTTCAATATTTCGTTCACTATCGAAGTATCTCTTAATTAATACTCTATAGTTGAGCTCTCAATATTAAGGAGAGACTTATGATCGCAGTGATTTTCGAAGCCATCCCAGTACCAGAACAAAAAAATCGTTATTTTGAACTAGCCGGTCAACTAAAATCTGAACTTATGCGCATAGAGGGATTTATTTCGGTTGAACGTTTTCAAAGTATAACCACTGAAGGAAAAATTCTCTCTCTTTCGTGGTGGGAAACAGAAGAAGCCGTAAAAAATTGGAAAAAACATTTCATGCATATTGAAGCGCAAGTTGAAGGACAACAAACCATTTTTTCTCATTATCGAATTCGAATTGCCCATACCCTAAAGGATTACTCATTCAATAAAGAGGATAATTTTGATGTATGATATTCATGTGATTCTTGAAAACCAAGTGGGAGCTTTAGCACTACTGGCAACAACATTAGGGAAACATGGTATTGGCCTTGAAGGTGGTGGTGTTTTTTCTATCGAAGGAAAAAGCCATGCTCACTTTCTCGTCACCCAGCCAGAAAAAGCAAGCAATGCTCTGGCTACCGTAGGGCTGAAGGTTGAAAGTATTTCAAAACCTGTGATCCGCAAATTAAAACAAGAACGCCCAGGCGAACTTGGAGAAATTGTTTCTCAGCTTGCACTCCACCAAATTAATATCTTAGTCCAATATAGCGACCATAATAACAGGCTAATATTAATAACAGACAATAATATATTAACTGCTGAAGTCACAAAGAAGTGGGAAAGCCTACCATATGATACCAAGCAAAAATAGTATTCTCATTGAAGAGAAAGAGCCATTAGAGAAATCTATCGCAAAAGTTGCATTTGCGATTGCTGACCCTTCAAGGGTCAGCATTTTGTGTGCATTAATGGATGGTAGAGCATGGACAGCAACAGAATTAAGTGCAGTTGCAGATATAGCACCATCAACAACAAGTGCACACCTCACTAAGCTATTAAATAGCCACTTAATTAGCTGTCTATCTCAAGGAAGGCATCGTTATTATCGACTTGCAGGCTCAGATATTGCCGAATTATTAGAAACATTAATGGGGGTATCCATGAAATTAGAGTATACCCCACCAATAGCAACACCTATTCATCTGCGAAAAGCACGTACTTGCTATGATCACTTAGCAGGGGAAGTTGCTGTTCAGATCTACGAATTTATGGATAAAAATGGTTGGTTTACCGCTAAAGAAAACAAGTTATCAGATATTGGTATGGCGCAATTTAAAAAATTTGGGATAGATATTATTCCTCATACAAAACGAAAAATAGCATGCGCTTGCTTGGATTGGAGTGAAAGGCGCATGCACCTAGGAGGACTTGCAGGAGCCTTGCTACTACAATTCTTTGAGGAAAATAGATGGATAGATAAAGCAAAAGGCTATAGAGAAATTACTTTTACTTCCAACGGTAAAAAAGCTTTAAAGCGTATTTTTGATATTAATATTGTTTAACCTACAATAGGCTATTATCGATAAAATTCAGTATGTTAGAAACACAAAAAAGCCTCGTGATTTTCATCACGAGGCTTCGATAAGTGGCGGAACGGACGGGACTCGAACCCGCGACCCCCTGCGTGACAGGCAGGTATTCTAACCAACTGAACTACCGCTCCACTTATTCTTTTGCCTTTCGGCTGCTTACC